>CAVGVM010000059.1:0-4985 GCA_963632645.1 Lachnospiraceae bacterium
CCTTAAAAAAAGTATCCCTCATATCCTCCAAATAAGCAATATTTCGTATTTCATCTTCAACACATATATAATCATCCTCATCACTTTTATATCTTTCATCAAAAAACTCATATATAGAAACAGGAAACTCTTCACCACTTTCCCTAAGTTCTGAAACATAATCATCATATTCATCAATTAAATTTAATAATTCCTCTTTACTTAAATTACTAAGTTCTACCATAACAAACATTCCTCCTAACTAAAATATTTAACTTTTTCATAACATACCTAAGCCTATAATCCAAAGAATATACCTACAAACAACACTTTAAGACATTTTTAAACAATACTATTTCCTTAGTATCACTCACTTTCCTTAATTCAATATAATCTTTAGTAGCCATTGTTATATCAGTATTACTTGTTAAATCAAGCACATACTTATCACCACTAAATAAAGTAATTATCATAACACCTTTATTATCAAAGTAATCTCTATCATGATGTTTATTATAATACACAATAGGGCACAATACCTTTACTTCTTTTATCATATTATTACCTCTCTTTCAAAATACATTATAATACACAATTTCTTAATATGGGAACTTCACATCAAAAAAATCAACAAATTCTAAAAAAATATTTAAAACCAAAACAAAATAACAAAAAACTCCCAAACGCTACAACACATCTGGAAGTAAATCCTCTAAATAACTAATAATCTCATCCTTAGAATACTTATTATTACTAATAAGCCATTCTCTACCCAAATTAAACACAGCCCCTAAATAAAACTTAGCAATAATAGAACTAGGAATGCCTCTATTAAGTTTATGCCCCTCAATCTCAATTCTCTTAGTAATATCTTCATTTAAAGCATCATAAACCATATCCATACCAACACCATTCTTATTATTTATAAGAACCATTGCATATACATCTTTCTTATCTTCGATATGATCAAGAAGTAACTTAATCATCTCCAAATAATACTCTTTAGAATTAGAAATATTAGTATTTTTACTAAGTTCCTCAGATAAACCTTCCTTCAAATCACAAATCAAACTATCAAGCAAATCATATTTATCATCAAAATGAGAATAAAAAGTAGATCTATTAACCAAAGCATTCTCACATATATCAGAAACCTTCAACTCTTCAAAAGGCTTTTCCTTCATCAAATCAAGCAAAGACTCATATAAACTCTTTTTAGTCTTAATAATCCTAAGATCAGTTTTTCTATTTCTCATAAAATCACCCTTTCAAATTCATAAAATAATTATAACTAAAAAAAACTCAAAAGTACAGATAAACTACAAAAGTTGTTTATTTAGATATACAAATTAAATAAAATGTCTATTATCATACAAAATAACCATTTTTGTTAGTGATTATTCCTTCAAAAAAGAATAAAATTTCTTACAGATGGAGGTTTTAATATGAAGAAAGTATCTAAATTTATAACAAATCATAGTTTCTTGATCGTACTACTATCAGTACTATTACTTATCCCTGCAATAATAGGATACGTAAACACTAAAGTAAACTATGATATTTTAGTATACCTACCAGAAGACATAGAAACAATAAAAGGCCAAGACATCCTAACAGATGAATTCGGTATAGGAGCCTTTTCATTTGTAACAGTAGACAATATGTCAAATCACGATATACTAAAACTAGAAGACAAAATAAAAGATATAGATGGAGTAAACGAAGTAATGAGTATAGCAGATATAACAGATGAAACTATACCCATAGACATGTTACCATCAGAAATAGTAAACAAAGTAACCAACAAAGATAAAACAATAATGGTTGTAACATTCAAAGAATCTACATCAAATGACAAAACAATAAGTGCGGTAAAACAAATGCGCGAAACAGTCAAAGATGCAAGCACAGTAAGTGGAATGACAGCCATGGTATTAGACACAATGAATCTATCTAACCAAGAGATAGCAGCATACGTAGTAATAGCAGTAGCTCTTTGCTTGATTGTATTAACACTTGCAACAGATTCATATCTAACACCAGTATTCTTACTACTAAATATAGGAATGGCAATAATATATAACATGGGCTCAAACATCTTCTTACATGATGTATCTTACATAACAAAAGCCATAACAGCAGTCCTACAACTAGGAGTAACAACAGATTTCTCAATATTCCTATATCACAAATATGAACAAGCAAAAGAAAAAGAAAAAGACAAAAAGAAAGCTATGGAAGAAGCCATAAGAGAAACATTTAAATCTGTAATAGGATCATCTCTTACAACAATAGCTGGTTTCTTAGCACTATGCTTTATGGATTTAACTCTAGGAAAAGATATTGGTATAGTAATGGCCAAAGGTGTATTATTTGGACTAATATGTGTCCTAACAATATTCCCATCACTACTATTAGTATTCGATAAATACATAGAAAAAACAAAACATAAAGTAATATTACCAAGATTCCAAAGATTGCAAAAGTTCTCACTTAAACACTATGTATTAATACTAATAACATTCATAATAATATGCATACCAGCCTTCTATGGAAACAGCCACTACGACGTATACTACAAACTAGATAAATCACTACCACAAGATCTTCCAAGTAGGATAGCAAACAGCAATTTATCAAAAGAATTTAACATAACATCTCCAGAAATAATACTACTAGATAAAAATGTACCAACATATAAAACAAAAGAATTAGTAAATAAACTAAAAAATCAAAAAGGAATAGATTTAGTCCTAGCACCACAAACAATTGAAGAATTTGGTATTCCTTCAAACATGTTACCAGAAGAAGTAACAAAAATATATCAAAATAATAACTATCAATTAATAATTCTAAACTCAACCTACGAAGTAGCAAGCGACAAATTAAATGCCCAAATAGGACAAATTGATAACCTAGTAAAAGAATATGACGAAAACGGAATAATCGCCGGAGAAGGAGCACTTACAAAAGACCTAGTAGAAATAGCAGATCATGACTTCAAAGTAGTAAACTACCTATCAATCGGAGTAATATTCATAATAATGCTATGCGTACTAAAATCAGTAAGTTTACCTTTCATCCTAATATTTGCAATAGAAATGGCAATATTCATCAACATGGCAATATCATACTACACAGGAACATCACTTCCATTCATTGCCTCAATAGTAATAGGAACCATCCAACTAGGAGCAACAATAGACTATGCTATTCTAATGTCAACAAAATATATAGAAGAAAGATCAAAAACAAAAGACAAAAAGAAAGCCATGGAAAAAACATTAAGCCTAACAGTACCTTCAATTATAACCTCAGCACTATGTTTCTTCTGTGCAACCTTTGGAGTAGCAATCTACTCAAAAATAGATATGATAGGTTCAATATGTAACCTCCTATCAAGAGGAGCAATAATAAGTATGTTAGTAGTAATCTTAGTATTACCATCACTAATACTTATCTTTGATGAATTAATAGTAAAAACAACAAAAAATATGAAAGAAGGAGTTTAAAATGAAAAATATAAAAAAAATAACAGGATTAGCCTTAACCCTATCACTAGTATTAAGCCCAGTTTCTGTATTCGCATCACAAAAAACAGAATCAGTATACACAAAACTAGATTCAAACGGTCAAAAACAAGAAATAACTGTAACAAATCATTTGTATTATAATGGCGAAAAAACACTAAAAGATAACACAGAATTAAAAGAAATACTAAACATAAACGGTGAAGAAACCTATAAACAAGATAAAAACACTCTATATTGGAACACCAAAGGTGAAGATATCTTCTACCAAGGAAAAACAGACAAAAAGTTACCAATCGAAGTAAATATAAAATACTACCTAAATAACAAAGAAGTAAAACCAGAAGACATAAAAGGTAAAAAAGGAAATATCAAAATAGAATTCAATTACAAAAATAATCAAAAAAACAATGTAAACGTAAACGGTGTAAATCAAACATTATATACACCATTCGTAGTAAGCCTAGGAACAACTCTTGACAGTAAACAAAACAAAAATATAACAGTTACCAACGGTAAAGTAACGCAAACTGGAACAAGAAGCATGTTAGTAGCACTAGCATCCCCAGGACTTTACGATAGCATTAACTATGACAGTTTCAAAACACTAGACAATATAACAATAAAATATAAAACAGAAAACTTCTCATTAAACGACATATACATGGTAATAACACCAAAACTAATAGATAAAGAAGATTTCAAAGTATTTGACAAAATGGATACACTTTACACAAGTACCCAACAGCTACAAGAAAGCATGAACGAACTTCAAAGTGGAGCAAAAAAACTAAATAAAGGTGCAAAAAACCTATCATCCGGAGCAGAACAAATATCACAAAACATAAAAAATGTATCAAATGCTATAAACGAATTAAATAACGGATCAACAAAAATAAACCAAGGACTAAATAAAGTATTAAAAGCCCTAGAAAAAGCCCAAAAATCCTTAAGCAACACAAATGAATCACAAAAAATAGAACAATTATCATATCTAAAAACACAAAATCAAACAGCAATAAATAGCCTTATTAAAAAAACAGGACTATCATATGAACAACTAGAAAGTTATTACACAAACAACAATCTAAAAAATTATACCGGAGACAACGAACAACTACTAGCAATAAAAAATGCTTACGAACTAGTATATCTATTATCACAAAACAACTATGCCATAGATGAAACAATAACCACATTAACACAAACATCAAAACAAATAAACACAATGCTAACAAGTCTAAAAACAAACCTAACAAAAATAAACAACGGTTCATCAAGCCTAAACCAAGGATTAACAAAACTAGAAACTGGAGTAAACAAACTATATAACGGTTCATTAACACTAACAAAAGGAGCAAAAACATTAAATCAAGGAACAAAAACCTTATCAAACGGAATGCAAAAATTTAACTCCCAAGGAATAAACAAATTATCAAAAACAGCAGAAACCTTAAAAAACAAAAAAAATATAGC
>CAVGVM010000060.1:0-7781 GCA_963632645.1 Lachnospiraceae bacterium
TCCTTAAAGGAGTAGGATCATTTTTAATAATGTATTTTATAATAAAAATTCTTTACACTCTTGCCCCAAGTGAAAAAATAAAAAGTAAAGCAACAACAAAAGGATCATTGTTCACAACAATAGGTTGGATTCTTGCAACCTATATATTCGCATTTTATATAACAAACATAGCATCTTATGACGTAGTATACGGTAACTTCGCCAACATACTAATACTATTACTATGGGTCTACATTCTAGCATACCTATTCGTCGTAGGAATGGCCCTAAATGTAGATAATTTCCATAAAAAAGGGAAGTGTATATATGAAAAAAAAGAAGAAAGAAAACCAAAAAATAAACAAAAACCACAACAAAGACAAGAAAAAACTAATCCAAAAGATAAAAGAGAAGATTGATATAAAACAAATAAAAAAATATGCCAAAGAAACAGTAAAAACAACAAAAAACATAATACTAGATAACAAACTAGTATTTATCTACATCTTTGGAACAATATTAAACGGAATATTACTAAGAGCATTCACCATAGGAAATGCCTTAAACCTAAGGCCAGTCCTAGCAGATCTAGTAATAACCCTAATATTCGCTTCATTTTACTTTCTAATCAAGAAAAAATATAGATTTACTTATCTAATAATAATAACAATAATAAGTATAATAGTATGTATATCAAATATAGTATATTACTTTTATTACAGTTCATTTATATCAATAACATTCTTCTCATTTGTCGTAGCAAATCATAACACCGGAGACTCAAACGTAGTAGGAGACCTAATAAAACCCCAATTCTTTGTATTCCTATGGGTACCAATATGTTTATTTATCGTAAATAACAAACTAAAAAAGAAAAATGAAAACGATCTAACATTCAAAAGAGTAAACAAAAAAACAATCTTTAAAACCCTATACACTTGGGTAATAGTATTCTTTATAATATTCCTATCAACCCTAAAACCAGTTGATTTCTCAAGACTATATAGCCAGTGGAACAGAGAATACCTAGTATCAAGATTCGGAGTATACATGTACCAAGTAAACGACATAGTAAAAAGTATTGAACCAAAAATGGCAACATTATTCGGTAAAGATAAAGCCTACAAAGAAATAAACGAATATTACCAAGAAAATGAAAACAAAAAACAAAAAAACGAATACACAAACATATTCAAAGGTAAAAACGTAATAGCAGTCCACGCCGAAAGTATGCAAAACGTCCTACTAAATCTAAAAATAAACGGAAAAAGCATAACACCAAATCTAAACAAACTATCAAAAGAAGGATTATATTTCGATAACTTCTACTCACAAGTAAGTTTTGGTACCAGCAGTGATACAGAATTCACCATGGCAACATCACTTCTTCCAGTATCAAGTGGAACAGTGTTCATAAACCACTCAGATAAAGATTACGTATCATTTTACCAATTATTACAAAAAAAAGGTTACTACACCTTCAGCATGCATGCCAACACCGGAGATTTCTGGAATAGAAACATCATGCACAAAAACCTAGGATATGAAAAATTCTATGACAAATCAGCATACAAAATAGATGAAGAAGTAGGATTCGGTCTAAGTGATGAATCATTCATCAAACAATCCGTTGAATACATAAAAGACATAAACCAAAAACACAAAAAATTCTATGGAACATTAATAACATTAAGTAACCATACACCATTTGATTACAACGAACTATTTGGAGAGTTTGACGTAACAATGACCAAAAATGGAAAACAATATCAATACATGAAAGACACAAAACTAGGGAACTACTTCATATCAGCTCATTACGCAGACAAACAATTAGGACTCCTAGTAAAAGAACTAGATAAAGCAGGAATCCTAGATGACACAGTAATAATGATATATGGAGATCACGATGCCAGAATATCAACATCACAATGGAATAGATTCTACAACTACGATTACACAACAAATGGAATCCTCCCAGAGACAGACTCTAACTATAAAGAACTAGATTACTACTGGCAAGAAGAAAACAGAAAAGTACCACTAATAATCTGGTCAAAAGACGAAACATTCAAACAAGAATACGCAAAAACAGTAAGCACAGCCATGGGAATGTATAACGTCGCACCAACACTAGGTAATATGCTAGGAGTCTACAACAAATACGCCCTAGGTGCAGACATAATGAACAAAAAAGATAACCTAGTAGCCTTCCCAAATGGTAACTTCGTAACAAACTACGTATACTATAACGACAACAAAGAAGAATACAAACTCCTAAAAAATAAACCGCTATCAGAAAACTACATAAAGAAAAACAAAGACAAAACCCAAAAAATGATAGATATATCAAATGACATAATAGTATACAACTACTTTGGTAATAAATTCTCAACAAATTATGAGGAGGAAAAATGAAAAAAAGACGAAAACTAAAGAAAAAAGTAATAGTCATAATAATTATAATAGCAGCAATAATCCTATCATTAAGTGGTTACTTCATCTATAAAAGTCTAAATAAAAATACAACAAATACTCAAAAAGTAGTAGAACAAATACCAGAATATGGCTACTACCTAGAAGAAGATCAACCAAAAATATATAAAGATCTTTTCAAAGAATTAGCAGAAGTCCTAAAACAAGATAAAGTAGATGAAGAAAAATATGCCAAACTAATCTCACAAATGGCAGCCATAGATTTCTATAACCTAGAAAACAAAACATCAAAAAATGACGTCGGAGCAGTCCAATTCATAAGAGAAAAAAACAAAGATAACTTCGTTCTAGAATCATCAGAAACAGTATACAAATACATAGAACAAAACCTAACAGGAAATAGAAATCAAGAATTACCAGAAGTAACAAAATCAGAAATAAAAAGTCTAAAACAAGAACCATATAAATACAAACAAATATCAGATTCAAAAGCATATATAGTAGAAGTAAACTTAGAATATAAAAAAGACTTAGGCTACCCAAAACAAGTAACAATCAAACTATTGCATACAGATAAAAAGCTTGAAATATATGAAATGAAATAAAAAATATTTGCAAATAACACAAATTGTGTTATAATTTAAGTACAACGAAGTGGGCAAAACCCACTTTTGCTTTGTTTTTAAGGAGGTAAACATGGAAGAAAAAATCAAAAACATCCTAGAAGAACCATTAAAAAAAATGGACATAACAATCGACACAATAACAAAAGAAAAACAAAACCTAAATATTATATTAGATAGCGAAACACCAATCGATCTAGATAGAATAGTTAATGCCAGTAAACTAATTAACGAAATTCTAGACAAAGAAGATCTAATAAAAGACAAATATCTATTAGACATATCAAGCAAAGAAAAAGGAGATGTAAAATAATGAACGGAAAAGAATTTCTAAATGCAGTAGCAGTCCTAGAAAAAGAAAAACATATCGATCGTGATATAATCTTCGAAGCAATGGAACTAGCACTTTTATCAGCATACAAAAAAAACTTCGATTCCCTAACAAACGCCAGAGTAAGTATCAACAGAGAAACCGGAGACATAAAAATATATTCCTATAAAACAGTAGTAGAAGAAGTCGAAGACGACGATATAGAAATATCACTAGAAGATGCCAAAAAAATCGATAAAACCCTAGAAATCGGAGACACAATCGATACAGAAATAACTCCAGATAACTTCGGTAGAGTAGCAGCAGCAACAGCAAAACAAGTCGTAGTACAAAAAATAAGAGAAGCAGAAAGAAATAGTCTAATCGAAGAATATCAAGACAAAGAAGGAGAACTAGTTTCCGGAGTAGTAGCCCTAGAAGATGAAAATAACTATTATATCGACCTAGGAAGAACAAACGGAATCCTTCCAAAAAAAGAACTAATCGGAAAAGAAAAAATAGTAATGGGTTCAACCATAAAAGCCTACGTAACAAAAGTAAGCTCTAATAACAAAGGAACAATAATCCTACTATCAAGAAGCCATTACAACTTCGTAAAAAGACTATTCGAACTAGAAATACCAGAACTAGCAGACGGATCAGTAATGATTTATGGAGTAGCAAGAGATGCCGGATCAAGAAGTAAAGTAGCAGTATACTCAGAATACGCCAACATAGATCCAATCGGTTGTTGTATCGGAGAACGTGGTTCAAGAATAGCAAACATCATAAAAGAACTAGCAGGAGAAAAACTAGACATTATAAAATATTCAGAAGACAAAGAAGAATTCATAAAAAATGCCCTAAATCCTGCCAAAAACGTTTCAGTATACATCCTAGATCCTAAAAAACAAGAAGCCCTAGCAATCGCAGACGGAGATGACTTCTCACTAGCACTAGGAAAAAAAGGACAAAACGTACGCCTAGCATCAAAACTAACAAAATACAAAATAGACGTAAAAAATAGTGAACAAGTAAAAGAAATGGGCATAAATATTAAAGTAGGTGAATAACATGAAACCAAAAAAAATCCCCATGAGAACCTGTGTAATAACACACGAAAAATATCCAAAAAAAGAACTTATTAGAATAGTTAGAACCCCAGAAGGAAAAGTAGAAATAGATCTAACAGGAAAAGCAAATGGCCGAGGAGCATATCTAAAAAAAGATAAAGAAGTAATCGAAAAAGCTAGAAAAAACAAAATATTAGAAAAACACCTAGAAATAAAAATAGAAGATAATATTTATGACGAACTAATAAGTAATTGTTAAACAAATAAAAATAAAGAAAGTGGTGATATACTATGATGAACTTAAAAGAATATGCCGTAGATGTCGATAAAAGCGTAGACGAAATAATAAAACTATGCCAAAAATTAAACATATCTATAAATAACGAAGACGATATGCTAAGCGAAGATGATATTATTCTTTTAGATAACGAACTTACTACCGAAGACAAAGAAGAACTAGAAGAAGAGGAAGAAGTAGTAGACGACGATGCCCTAGAAAAAGACCTAAGAATAGAAACAGTACAAGATAAAACCACCCAAAAAATGAAAAAACAACCAGCATCAAAGAAAAAAGACAACAAAGAATACCTAAAAGCCAAAAAAAATCTATACAAACATAAAGAAAAATTAAAAGGAAATAACACCAAAGACGAAAAAGTAGTTCTATATAAAGAAGGAATGACAGTAAAAGAATTAGCAGATATACTAAACGAAACACCAGCAACCCTAATAAAAAAACTATTCGATCTAGGAGCAATGGCCAATCTTAACCAAGCACTAGATTTCCAAACCGCAGAACTACTAGTGATGGACTACGGAAAAGAACTAAAAAAAGAAGAAACAAGAGATATATCAAACTTTGAAGAATTCGAAATAATCGATAAAGAAGAAGAACTACAAGAAAGACCACCAGTAGTAACCATAATGGGACATGTTGATCACGGAAAAACCTCACTACTAGATGCAATAAGACAAACCTCAGTAGTAAGTGGAGAAGCCGGAGGAATAACCCAACACATCGGAGCATATCAAGTAACAGCAAAAGGTAGATTAATAACATTCATAGATACTCCAGGACATGCAGCTTTCACAGAAATGAGAGCAAGAGGAGCCTCAGTAACCGATATAGTAATTATCATAGTATCGGCCGAAGACGGGGTAAAACCTCAAACAATCGAAGCAATAGATCATGCCAAAGCTGCAAAAGTACCAATAATCGTAGCAATTAATAAAATGGACTTGCCAAACGCCAATCCAGAAAGAGTTCTAACAGAACTATCAGAAGCAGGACTAACTCCAGAAGAATGGGGCGGAGATACCCTAGTAAACAGAATCTCAGCAAAAACAAAAATGGGAATCGATGAATTACTAGATAATATCCTACTAGTCGCAGACATGGAAGAACTAAAAGCAAATCCAAATAGATATGCAACAGGATCAGTAATCGAAGCAAGATTAGACAAAAATATCGGAGTAATAGTAACAACCCTAATACAAAACGGAACCCTAAGACTAGGAGATCCCGTTGTAGTAGGAACAAACTACGGAAAAGTAAGAACCCTAAGAAACGATAAAGGAGAAAACATTGCTAAAGCAGATCCAAGCACCCCTGTAGAAATAACAGGATTAAACGAATTACCAGTCGCCGGAGACAGATTCATGGCCTTCGAAACAGAAAAAGAAGCCAGAAAAGTATCCGAAGAAAGAAAAGAAAGAGCAAAAGAAGCAAACACCAACAGATCAGGAATGACTCTAGAAGACCTATTTAGCAAAGTAAAAGAAGGAGCAAAATTCGTAAGTGTAGTTCTAAAAACCGACGTAAAAGGTAGTGAAGAAGCAATCAAACAATCACTATCAAAAATAGATTCACATGACATAAAAGTAGATATCATAAGAAGTGGAGTAGGAACAATTACAGAAAGTGATATAGTCCTAGCAAACGCATCAAACGCCATCGTAATAGGATTCAACGTAAGACCAAGTAACAAAACAGTAAACCTAGCCAAAGAATACGGTGTAGATATAAGACTACACAACGTAATATATAAAATAATCGAAGAACTAGAAGATGCCATTCTAGGAATGCTAGATCCAGAATACGAAGAAAAAGTATTAGGAACTGCAGAAGTAAGACAACTATTCAAATTCTCAAAAGTCGGAACAATCGCAGGATGCCTAGTAACTGAAGGAAACATAAAAGCAAACGATAAAGCAAGAGTAATAAGAGACGGAATAGTTCTATACGACGGGAACATAGGATCACTACAAAGAGGAAAAGACAAAGCAAACGAAGTAAAAAAAGGAATAGAATGTGGTATAACAATAGAAAACTATAACGACATAAAAGAAGGAGACGTAATCGAAGCATATACCCTAGAAGAGGTAAAAAGATGAGTTTAAAAACACAAAAAATAGGAAGTTCCTTCAAACGTGAAATAAGTAGAATATTCCTAGAAGACATAAAAGATCCAGAAATAAAATTCGTAACCATAACAGCCTGTGATGTAACAAACGACTTATCCTATGCAAAAGTATACTTCACAACCCTAGATAGAAACAAAAAAGAAATAACACAAAAAGCCCTAAACAGAGCAGCAAACTACATAGAAATAGAATTATCAAAAAGCATAGACATAAGAAAAATGCCACAAATAAGTTTCCATTACGATACAAGTATAGAATACGGAGAACACATCGAAGAAAAACTAAAAGAATTAAAAGAAAATAAATAAACAAAACAAAAATTGATATAAGAAAACATTAAAAATTCTTATATCTTTTTTCTTGCAAAATTACCGTTTCACAACAAAAACATAAATAATAACCAAACAAAAATATACCAAATACTTTGACAACACCCATAAATTATGTTATCATTAGCATATAAACAAGGAAACTTGTATATAATAAAAAAGAGGAACATTCAATTCTGTAAGTGAATGTCGCCTCTAAAAATTTAGTGTCGACACTCAATCAGAGATGAAAGAGTGTCATATTTTTATTGCTATTACCAATAAGGTAAGGAGTAATAAAATGATAGCAATAAGACGAAGAACTTTTATTATAAAGGTTCTTTTCTTCATTGTACCCCTCCTTTCTTTATCAAGATTGGAGGACGACACCCACATCAAATGTTCCTAGTAAAATTATATAATAAGTAGTTTTACAAAACAAGCGAACATACGAAAGTTTTTATTAAAATTTCAAGATATATCAATTAGCTTTGAGAGAAAGCCTGTAACAATATTACCACCATATTGATAAAAAAATTGTTTAAGTTTAATTAACAAAAAAGTTAAAATAATAACCGCTTGCAAAAGTGGTTATTTTGT
This sequence comes from Lachnospiraceae bacterium, assembly GCA_963632645.1. Taxonomy (GTDB): domain Bacteria; phylum Bacillota_I; class Bacilli_A; order RF39; family UBA660; genus UMGS1449. The sequence continues at coordinate 7,754 of CAVGVM010000060.1, forward strand.
TATAGAATAAATATATAAATAATACTAA
>CAVGVM010000061.1:0-7683 GCA_963632645.1 Lachnospiraceae bacterium
TGGACTAAGTACATCAACAGATACACATATGATAAAGAATAGTGAATGGGGAGCAGTAGCATATTTATCACATTCAAAATATGGAACATGTACAGATGGTACCTGTAAAGAAGTTAATATAAATAATAGTTCAAATTTTTATACAGGAAGAAGTGGAGGAGCACCAGGAGGTTCAACGGCAATAAATAAGTATATACAGATCAAACATCAACCACACAGTATAATACTTATGGATTTTATACATATGATGGCTATTTATTAGATTATAATACAAATGCAAAAAGCACAACAAAAGATATGAGTAAAGTAGCATCTACAACAAACAATATATATGGTGTATATTATGTATATCAATAACATTTTGGTTATACATAAAAAAGACCTCCTTTAACCAATGTGTCTGTTTTTGTCAGACACAGTTAAATTAACAAGGTCAAACAGTCTTATAAAATTACGGATAAGTAATTTTATAAGATTTTTTCTATGTAAACTAAACTATAATTTTTTTGTAAATTATGAGTTATAGTAATAGTTTTCTTATAACAAAAGTTTAATACTATAAGAATTAAAACATAATTACTTATATGATGTCTAATAATATAGAACAAACTAATTGAAATAAAAAAAATAGTGTGTTAAAATTAACTATAGTTAACAGACTATTTTTTAATTACAAAAATAGAAAATAACAAAAATAATTCATCATAAGGAGGGATATAAATGAGTAATAAACAAAAAAAAATCTTTAAAACAATCATTATAGTACTAGCAATAATACTAATCGGAGAAATAATCTACTTTGGAATAAGATATTATAATGGTCGTAAAAACTCAACTTATTATTCAGTAATTAATAATGCCATAGTAGAAAACGAAAAAAATTATGTAGGAGCAGGCTTCAGCGATTACAAACAAAGCAAATATAATGACTACGAAGATGGGCTAAACAAAGCTACAATCTTTAACTACAAAGACGGAAAAATAACCAAAGAAGTAGGATTCAAAAAAGGCTATAACAGTTACTTTAATGACATAATAAAAGTAAAAGATGGTTACTTGGCAGTAGGTTCCATAGAAATGACTAAAAAACAAAAAGAAGATGGCCTATCTGAAGGACTATTAATAAAATATGATAAAAACTTTAACTTTAAATGGCGTAAAAACATTCGTGGAATAGGAAAAACAGAACTTCTAAAAATAAAACAAGACGGAGATGATTTCGTAATAGTAGGAACCTCAGTATACGGAGAAGGGTATATGGGTAACCACACCACTGGTGGAGGAATACTTATAAAAATAAATGAAAATGGCGAAGAACTAATGCGTATAAATAATGGTGGACCATTCTATGGAAGATTTAATGACGTATTAATAGAAGGCAATAGTTACGTAGTAGTAGGATTAGGTAAAGCAAACTCTGGAATCATCATAAAATATACTAAAGACGGAGAAAAAGTTTGGACAGGTTCCTATGGCTATACAGATAAAAACGGAATTAATAGCATAACCAAACTAGGAAACAAATATATAACCGCAACTACAAAATTAGTAAATCCAAAAGACACAAACATGAGTGCAGCACTAGTAGTTTTTAACAAAAATGGTAAAAAAGTAGATGATGTAAAATATAACTCTCAATCAATAAATTACTTTGGAGACGTTGAAACCTTAAACGATTCAATCATCGCAGTAGGCTACACCGGAAAAGGAACAACCAAAATAAAAACAGATGCCATAATAGTAAAATATGATAAAGATTTATACGAAGAAGAAACAAACACCCTAAAAGGTGATAACAACGAATACTACAACAATATCTACATAAAAGATAATAAAATAATAGTACTAGGTTACTCTAACAGTAAATTAAAAGAATACAAAATAAATGGATATGACTACTTACCAATAACAAAAACTTATAACAAAAATCTAAAATAGTTATTAAATTAAAAAATGATTAATCAAAACTAAAATAAGCCCTAAGATATAGAAAGTGTATACTATTCTATATCTTTTATATTTAATAACACTTGGAAACAATTCATACATAGAAATATAAATCATAATACCAGCGATAATAGAATAAATAATTCCTAAAGTCAAATAAGTAGGCTTTAAAAAAAGATATGCCAGTAAAGCCCCAAAAGGTTCACTAACAGCACAAATAAAAGTATACAAAAAAGCCTTTCCCTTACTCTTAGTACAATAATAAATAGGAAGAGCAATACTAATTCCCTCAGGAATATTATGCATAGTAATAGCAAGAGAAGTAGAAAGCCCAAGTTTAACATTCTCATTAGTAGTCATAAAAGTAGCAATCCCCTCAGGAATATTATGAATCATTAACCCCATCATTGTTATTAAACCAATCTTATAAAGATTATCATTATCAAAAGTACTAGGAAAAACCTTATCAACAATTATAGAAACACAAACACCCAAACACAAAAATATCAAACAAATAATAACACTAAAAACAATCCTAAACGAATCAGAAAAAAACCTCAAACTCTCTGGAACTAAATCAAATATAGATAAAAAAAACATAACTCCCGCAGCAAAAGAAATACCCCCAATTAAAAAATTAAGAGTCCTTTTCTTAGAACAAAACACCACAAAACTACCAATCATCGTAGAAAGCCCCGCTAAAGAAGAAAAAATAAAAGCAATATAAGTATTCATAAAATCACCAATAAATTATATGAAACACTAATAAACTTTTATTAACAAATAATAAAACTACTTAAAAAACTTCTCATTATCAGCAAGCCTCTTATCATTAGGTCTTAACTTAATAGCCTCTCTAACATAATAAAGAGCAAGTCTCTTATCACCCTTATAATAATAGCAAAGTGAAAGCAAATCCTCTATAGAGCCATCATAACTAAACATCTCATTAATATATTCCTTCTTATTATATTTTATATCAAGAGCAACATTGCAAAGATAAATAACTTCATTATACTTTTTCATCTCAAATAAAATAAAAGCTTTCTCAACTAAAGGATCCCTTAACCACGAAGCCTCCTTTATAGCCATATCATACCACTTGAGACACAAATCAATATCACCCTTACGATAATAACACCTAGCCATAAACCTCATCGAAGCACAACGTTCCTCATGCCAAGAAGAACCAGAATTCAAATGCTTTTCAAAAAATTCTATAGCCTTATCATTCTCATCATAATACATATACTCTCTACCAAGATAATGTAAAATCCTAGGATTATCAGGTTCCTCCAAATAAGCAAGTTCTAACAAAGGAAGATAACTACTTCTAGACTTATTCTTATCAGGAAAATGATTCAAAACAATTTCATCTGTAGTAATAACATTCTCATCACTTAAGCACTCTAAAACTTCATGAACTGGATATCTCCACACATAACCATCTCTCTTATGAATCTTATTTAAATAATAACTTACCAAAACATCTCCATTATCATCAATAACCCAGTTATAATTATAACTAACCCTAGAACCATTCCAAATCTCTTCAAGTTTATCTCTCCAGCCAGTATTAAAAACCTCATCAATATCAGTACAAACACATATATCAGCATCCAAAGGAACCAAATCTAAAGACTTATTCCTAGCAACATCAAATCTCCAAGGTGCAATAACTTCTTCGCTAACATGAACCCCACATTCTCTCAAAACCTTAACAGAATCATCACTAGAACCAGTATCAAGAACATAAATCTCATCAGCCTCACTCATTGAATCTACCCATCTCTTTATAAATTTCTCCTCATTCTTACATATAGCATAAACTACAACCTTATATTTTCTCATAAACCCTCCTAATATAAACTATGATAAGAAAAATATTAATTGTATGCCAAAAACCAAATCAAAAAAATGTCAATCATTTACAACCGAAAAACGTAAATCATTTCCACAAAAATAAACAATTTTTACTATTTCTATTTATAAAGAAAAAAAATTATGTTAAACTAACTATAGTAGGTGATCATATGGATATAAAAACATTATATATATCATCAATTATTATAGTAGCACTAATACTCATCGCAGTATTTTTCATAATGCACAAAAGAAAAAAATACAAAGACCTAAGAGAAAAACTAGATGAATTAGAAAGACAAAGAAACCTAATCGTCGCAACGCCTATAATGACTGAATTAGATAAAATAAAAGTAATTGTAAAAAATGATCAACTAGAAGACAAATATAACGAATGGACAAAAAGATATGATATTATCAAAAACGAAAGATATAGTGAAATAACTGATAAATTACTAGACGTTGACAACCTAATAGAAAGCAGAAATTACAAAGAAGCCCGCGATAGAGTAGTAGACCTTGAAATGGAAATATACAAACTAAGAGTAAGCACAGATAATTTGCTAGACGAAATAAGAGAAGTTACAATGAGCGAAGAAAGAAATCGTGCCATAGTAACAAAACTAAAATCAAGATTTAGAGAACTAGAAAGAACCCTAAACAATAACAAAGCCGCTTATGGAGACGTCGTAACCAACATAGAATTACAATTCGAAAACATCGAAAAAAACTTCGCCGACTTTGAAGACGTCATGGAACAAAACGAATACGAAGAAGTAGTAGGACTAGTAAAAGTATTAGACGAAATGATAGCACACATGGGCGTAGTAATCGAAGAACTACCTGATCTTATCTTATTAACAGACAAAATCTTACCAGCCAGAATAAAAGAAGTAAACGATACATACGACAAACTAAATGCCAAAGACTACCCACTAGATTACATGAAAGTACCATATAATATCTTACAAATAGAAAAAAAATTAAATAATATTAAAACAAGAATAAAAATACTAAACCTAGAAGATAGTATGTTCGAATTAAAAACATTCCTAGACTATTTAGACGGACTATTAAACGACTTTGAAATAGAAAAAAGAGCCAAAAAAGTTTTTGACGAAACTGCAAGATCATTTAAAATAAAACTAGAAAAAGTAAACAAAATAGTAACAGATATCTATAACCAATTAGATGATATAAAAAATATGTATAACCTAAATAGTGAAGATTTAAACGATTTAGAAGCAGTAAATAAAGATTTATACAACGCTAACAGTGAATTTAACAACATAATCGGAGACCTAAAAAACAAAAAAGCACCATATTCAAAACTAAAAGATAGAATAGCAAAACTATCAAGTAACTTTGGAACAATCGAAGAAAACCTTAACATATGCTTAAAATCACTAGGAAGCATGCACGACGATGAAATGAGAGCAAGAGAACAACTAGAAGAAATAACAGAACTCCTAAAAAAATGTCGTTTAAAAATAAGAAAAAATCCACTTCCTATAGTATCAAACAATTACTTTGTTGAACTAAGTGAAGCAAACGATGCTATATATGAAATAATAAAAGAACTAGAAAAAACTCCAATAACTATCAAAACCCTAAACATAAGAGTAGACACCGCAAGAGACCTTTCATTAAAACTATATAGCACCACCAACGAAATGATAAAAACAGCCAAACTAAGTGAAATGACAATCCTTTATGGAAACAGATATAAACCAATAGATAAAGACATAGAACAAGGACTTGATATAGCAGGACAACTATTCTTCAAAGGAAATTACAAAAAATCACTAGAAACTGCCATAGCAGCCATAAATATCATCGAACCAGACATTCATAAAAAAATGTTAAATATATATAAAGACGAATAGACACTGTAAAAATGTGTCTATTTTATTATACTTTTTTGATATAGAACCCAATTTGTGATAAACTATTACTGGTGATACCCATGGATGAATATATCAAAAAATATCTAGACTACCTAAACTATCAAAAAAAATATTCAAAGAACACAATAAAAGGTTACGAAGAAGATATCATCTTTTTCAAACAATACTTAACCACAAAAAACTATCAAATACTAGAGGTGGACTACCAATTAATAAGAGAATTTTATAACTACATGGACCAACAAAAACTATCAAAAAACACCATATCAAGAAAAATAAGTGCCATAAGAAACCTCTACAAATACCTAGCTAGAAATGGTTACATAGCATATAATCCCTTTTCCCTAACAATAGGACCAAAAAAAGATCAATTACTACCAAAATTCTTATACTATAACGAACTAGAAGAACTCTTTAACGCCTGTGATACTAACACATTATATGGACTAAGAGATAGATTAATCTTAGAAATACTATATGCAACAGGACTAAGAGTCGGAGAATTAGAATATGTAAAAATAAACGACATAGATACATATCAAAACACAATCAAAGTACTAGGAAAAGGAAACAAAGAAAGAATAGTATACTATGGAGAGTATACCAAAGAAATACTTGATAAATACCTAAAACAAAGAAAAGATAAAAGCCAGTATTTATTAATAAACAATAGAAAAGAAAGATTAACATCCAGAGGAATACGATACATACTAAACAAAATAATAAAACAAACAAGTCTAAACACAAAAATATCTCCTCATATGCTAAGACACACATTCGCAACCCACTTACTAAACGAAGGATGTGATCTTCTAACAGTCCAAGAACTACTAGGACACGAATCACTAAGAGCAACCCAAGTATATACCCACGTAACAAACGATAGGATAAAAGATATATATCTAAAATCCCACCCAAGAAATAAAAAAAGGATTGATGAAAATGAATTATAAACAAGTAATAAAAGCCCTAAAAGAACATAATCTTCTAGTAGAGCACAATGAACAAAATCTAGAATTCTCATACATATCATATAACTCACAAGATATAAAAAATAACACACTATTTATCTGTAAAGGATTAGAATTCAAAAAAGAATACCTAGACGAAGCAATAACAAAAGGAGCAACAGCCTATATCTCCGAAAAAGATTATCAAGTAAACATCCCAAAAATAATAGTAAACGACATAAGAAAAGCCCTAGCAATAACATCACAACTATTTTACCCAGATAATCTCTTTAAAATAGGAATAACAGGAACAAAAGGAAAAACCACAACCAACTATTTTTTACATAACATCCTAAAAGAACATCTAGGATACAAACCAGGTTTCTTCGCAACCCATTACTTTTATGCAGGACTAAGCGAAGGGAAAACCCATCTAACAACCCCAGAAAGTCTAGAACTGCACAAATATCTAAACGAAATGACCAAACAAAATCTAAAATATATGAGTATGGAAGTATCATCCCAAGCCGAATTTCATCAAAGAGTATATGGCATGCACTTCAATATCGGAGCATTTCTAAATATAAGCGAAGACCATATCTCACCACTAGAACATAAAAATTTCGAAGAATATCTAAACTGCAAACTAACATTTCTAAAAAAATGTGATGCAGTAGTACTATACAAACAAATAGATCATTACGATAAAGTATTAAATTCCGTAAAAGACAAAAAAATAATTACCTTTGGATACACCAAAGATTGCGATTACATCATAAAAAATATTCAAAACAATAAAAACTTATCATTCGAAATAGAGAACAACAAACAAACAGAAACATATGAAATAACAATACCTGGAAGATTTAACATAACAAATGCTTGCTGTGCCATAGTAATAGCAAAACAACTAAATATAAACTACTCAAGCATCCAAAAAGGTTTGCAAGAAACATTCATACCAGGAAGAATGAACATAATAAACACAGGAATATGCCCAGTAATAATAGACTACG
>CAVGVM010000062.1:0-3006 GCA_963632645.1 Lachnospiraceae bacterium
CACGTCTATGATTCAAAAGAAAAACCTGGAGCATACAGGCAAGTAAAAGGATTAGAAAACATTGACAAAGTAGTACACATTTCACAAAATCCAATAGGAAGAACCCCAAGATCAAACCCTGCAACCTATACAGGAGTATTCGATGATATAAGAGAAATCTTTTCAGAAACAAAAGAAGCAAAAATGTTAGGCTACGACAAAAGTAGATTCTCATTCAATGTAAAAGGCGGAAGATGCGAAGCCTGTCGTGGTGATGGAGTAAAAAAAATAGAAATGCATTTCTTACCAGACGTATATGTACCATGCGAAATATGCCATGGAGCAAGATACAACACTGAAAGCCTAAAAATAAAATTTAAAGATAAAAATATCTATGAAGTATTAGAAATGAGAGTTTCCGAAGCAATAAAGTTCTTTGAAAATGTACCAAAAATAAAAAGAAAACTACAAGTTCTAGAAGATGTTGGACTAGGTTACATAAAACTAGGACAATCTGCACCAACACTATCCGGAGGAGAAGCATCACGTGTAAAGCTAGCAAAAGAATTACAAAAAAAGCCAACAGGGAAAACATTATTCATAATGGACGAACCGACCACAGGATTACACTCCCATGATATCAAAAAGCTTCTTGCAATAATCAAAAAAATAGTAGATAATAAAGATAGTGTTATAGTTATCGAACACAACCTAGACATGATAAAAGTTGCAGACTACATAATTGACTTAGGACCAGAAGGTGGTGAAGGTGGAGGTAACATAATAGCAACCGGAACCCCAGAACAAATAACAAAAGTTAAAGAGTCATATACAGGTAAGTATTTAAGTAAAATATTAAAAGAAAACAAATAAAAGGAGGTTGTCCATGAATCCAGTATTAATAGAATTAGGACCAATATCAATATATTGGTATTCACTAACTATGTTAATAGCCATACTAACCGGATCATTTATCTTCATGAAAACAGCAAAAAAAGAAGGTTACGAAGAAGCATTTCTCTCAAACCTAATATTTTACGGAGCAATTCTAGGAATATTAGGAGCAAGATTATACTATGTATTATTCAATCTAGATTATTACCTACAAGATCCAATTCAAATAATAGAAATTTGGAATGGTGGCTTAGCAATACATGGTGCTATAATAACCGGAGTTATTTGGTTTATATATTATTCCAAAAAAAACAAAAAAAACTTCTTAAAATTACTGGATTTAGCAGCACCAGCTTTAATTCTAGCCCAAGCAATAGGAAGATGGGGAAACTTCTTTAATGGTGAAGCACATGGGCCACAAGTAGCAAAAGAAACTTTAGGAAATCTAAACATACCTAACTTTATAATAAATGGAATGAACATAGAAGGAAAATATTATCATCCAACATTTTATTACGAATCAATATGGGACTTACTAGGATTTGTAGTGTTAATACTATTAAGAAAAAAATTCAAATTAAAACCAGGAAGACTAACAGGTATATATTTTATGTGGTATTCATTCATTAGATTCTTCATAGAAAGCTTAAGAACAGACTCATTAATGTTAGGAAACATAAAAGTAGCCCAACTAATATCAATACTTCTATTTATTTTAGGATTATATCTAGTATTAAGAAAAAAGAAAGATACCAGATTCAATAGATTAAAAGAAAGGATTGAAGAAAATGAAAAATGATTATGATGTAGTAATAATAGGAGCAGGACCAGCAGGAATAACCGCAGCAATTTATCTAAAAAGAGCCAACATAAATTGTGCTATAATCGAAAAAGAAGTTCCAGGAGGACAATTAAATAAATCATCAGAAATAGAAAACTATCCTGGTTATACAAAAATATCTGGTCCAGATCTGGCAATGAAATTTTACGAACAAATAAATAATTTAGAAATAAAACAAATCTTTTCAGAAGTAACAAATATAAAACTAGAAGAAGACAATAAAATAATAACTCTAAAAAATAACGAAACAATAAAAACAAAAAATATAATTCTAGCTATAGGAAGAAGTCCTAAAAAATTAACAAGTACAAATTCCCACACACTAGAAGGAAAAGGAATAAGCTTTTGCTCACTTTGCGATGGCAACCTATATAAAAATGAAGACGTCTCAATAGTAGGAGCAGGCAATAGTGCTCTAGAAGAATCATTATATCTCTCAAACATTTGCAAAACAGTCACAATAATAAACAGAGCAAGCACCCTAAAAGGAGACAACATTCTAATAGATAGAATTAAGAAAAAAGATAACATAAAAATAATATATAACAGCACCATAGAAAAATTCAATGAAAAAGACGGAGTGATAGAATCAGTAACCCTAAACACAAAAGAAATCCTAAACACAAAAGCATGTTTTATATTCATTGGATATGAACCTGCAACAAATTTTCTAAAAAATCTTGAAATTTTAGACGAAAAGGGTTATATTAATGTAGATAGTGAAAAAAGAACACCAGTGAAAGGAATATATGCCGCCGGAGATGTAGTAAAAAAAGAAGCATATCAAATAGTAACAGCAACATCCGATGGGGCCCTAGCAGCAATATCATGTATAAAAGATATAAAAGAGGTGTAATATGAAATTAAACAACAACGGGTGGGGTCTAATGGCCTTCCTAATATTAGCCTTTGTTATATTTATGGTTATATTTTTAGTAGCCGGAGAAATAACAGCCATGGGAAAAAATTTTTAAAAACAAAGAACAAGAGGAGTAAGTTATCAAGTATCAAAGAGAGTTAGTGAAAGGTGTAAACTAACATACAAAGTAACCGAATGTAGCTTGGAAGTTGATTATTCGAAAAAAGTAAAATAATCCGTAAGTATGCGTTATATACAAACAAGGTAACAAAAGTTACAAATTAAGGTGGTACCACGATTACATCGTCCTTTGGATATGTAATCGTTTTTTTATAAACAAAGGAGGAATTAAATGAATAAAGCCCTAGAAAACTATATAAAAAACTACGATATGACAGATCAAGATATAAAATATAAATACAACCACTCATAT
>CAVGVM010000063.1:0-2097 GCA_963632645.1 Lachnospiraceae bacterium
TAAAATTCTTCTTATAATAATCAGAAAAAGAAGTCTCATAATCCATTCTCCTAAAAACCCCAACAAAAAAATCTTGAAGCCAACTAGGAACCATACTCATATAATAATCAAAATGTTCTAAAACACTCATATCACTAACAACAGCGCTACCATCCTCATTACAATACCAACCAAGAATCATAAGCGCTAGAGACACCCTTTTATGCTCTTTAGAACTCTTTCTATCAGCCATAAGACTAATACCAGTATTAATACCAGCAACAGTCTTTTGAGACTCACCATAATTATTAAACAAACTATCTGGAAGAACAATATTACCATTATTAGTATCAATCTTAATCTCATCTAAATTAATTCTAATAATACTACGTTCATCACTATCAATGGCTTCCGACACTTTTTTCATTAAACGACAAAAAGTATGAATCTTAACATTTTCAAATTCATCTCTTCTATCAATAAATTGTCTAAGCGAAATTACACTATTATACATATCGCAAACCACCTATCATAGAAACATTATAACATAAGTTAAGAAAATAAAAAATATTTTTCCATCTTTTTCCTAATTTTAAGTAAACAATTGTCAACTTTTTTCTCATTAATCTCAAGTAAAGAAGCAATATCTTTATAAGAAAAATCATTATATCTAAGTTCAAAAACCTGTCCCTCAACATCATTCAAAGAATTCTTAAAATCAATTACAGCATTATCAAACTCATAATCATCATACAAAGAACTAATATTAACATCTGAAACAAATTCACAAATATTATCATAATTATCAAAATCCATATAATAACAACACTCAGGTTGCTTAACAGATTTCCTACTCAAATTAAAAATAGTCCTATTCAAACAAACTAAAAGATACGTATAAAAAAGAACATCTCTATTGTAATCATACTTATCAACAACATAACACAAAGTAATCCTACATTGCTGAATCAAATCATCAACATCAATGCCCTTACTAGCACATCTTTTAACAGAACTATATGCTATTTTCTTAAAAAGAGGTTCATATTTCTCAAGCAAAAAAGAAAAAGCATCCTCATCTTCATTAATCATATAAATAAGTTCATAATCATTATATTTCACAAAACCCTCCTATAAGCCTCTTTGTCTCACCGCCTCATAAATAATTATCCCCGCAGCAACCGAAGCATTTAAACTTTCCATCTTTAAAGACATAGGAATTGAAATTATAAAATCTGATGATTTTTTAACTAACTCACTTACCCCCTTACCTTCATTTCCAATAACAATAGCAATATTTCCATCATAATTAACCTTAGAGTAATTATCACCATTCATATCACTAGAATAAATCCAATAATTTTTATCTTTTAAATACTTAATAGTTTGATTAAGATTAGTAACCATACATATTTTCATATTTAAAGCCGCACCAACACTCGTCTTCATAACAGTAGAATTAACACTAACACTACGATCCTTAGGAATAATAATTCCATCAACACCAGCAGCAAGACAAGTTCTTATAATAGCACCAAAATTATGAGTATCTTCCAAATGATCAAGAATAACAATAAAACCATTATCAGAAATAATATCATCAAGATCTGCATATTCATATTCTCCTACATCAATAATTATACCCTGATGATTTTCTTTTGCAAGTTCATCAAGTTCATATTTAGTACACAAATAAGGCTTCAAATTTAATTTTTCTATTAAAGAAATTATATTTTTATCACTAAAATTCCTATCCAAATATAAAGATTTAACCTTTTTATATTTTTTTAAATACTCATAACAACTATTCTTACCATATACTAACATATTAACTACTTCCTTCTAAACTAACTATATAACTAAACACCTCTTCAAGACGTTTTCTATCATTAACATACAAATATCCAATCAAAACCTCAAACCCTGTCGAATACTTATATGTAACCGCATCACAATTTTTAGGACTTTTATGTGTTTTCATATTACGACCACGTCTAACAATATCAATCTCAGACTCAGTCAAAAAACCAGAATCAAGCAAACAATTAACAAAATAAGCCTGTCTCTTCGCAGTAACAAAATCAAGTGTACACCTCTGTAAATCATTAAGCTTAACAA
>CAVGVM010000064.1:0-8138 GCA_963632645.1 Lachnospiraceae bacterium
ATATTAATATAGGGGATACCAAAAGTATTGAAGAAGTAATAAGTAGTAAATATAGTTTTAATAATATTAATATCGATATTGAAAGGTTAAGTGATGAAGATAGTATAATGCAAATTATTACGGATATTAATAAAATTATTTATTTTGATATAATCAATAAAAGTAACATAAGTTTTGATGAAATAAAGTTTTTACTAGATAGTAGGAACATTTAAAAGTAGGTTTTACGGCATAATGTAAAGTGTATGTATAGTTGATTCTTATTTAATATATGAGTTATAACAATGAGCTTGAAAAAAATGAAAAATTTAAAGCAAAATTTGTTGCAATATGTCGTTTATTATGTTATTCTAAATATAGAAAATAAGATAGGAGAGATATAATGAAGAGAAAAGAAAAAGAAAAAATTGATACTTCAAAAATAGAAGAAAAAACTGATAATAGAGATAACAAAAGAAGAAAAAAGCTTTTATTAATGTTGATATTATTATTAGTAACAGGTATTGTTTTAGGTAGTGCAACTTATGCATGGTTTACTGCTAATAAGACAGTTGCTGTTAATGATATTCAAGTTAATGTAGCAGCTGAAAATGGTATTCAAATATCAGTTGATGGGACTAGTTGGAAGTCTATTGTACAAACTACTGATATTAATAATGCTACAGCTACATATGCTGCTGCTGTTAATCAAGTGCCATCTACAACTAGTAGTCTAGCACCAGTATCTACTACTGGAAATATTGATGCTAATGGACGTATGGAAATGTATTTAGGAGAAGTAAAAACTGATGCTGATACCGGAAATTATATATTGAAATCAACTAAGAGTGAAGAGACTAATGGAACTACAGGCAACTTTATCGCTTTTGATTTATTCTTTAAAGTAGATGAAGATACACCTACATATTTTACTCCTAATACTAGAGTTGTTGCTTCTGATGCAAATGATACAGGTATTAAAAATGCTACTCGTATGGGATTTGTTGTTCTAGGTAATACTGCAGCAGGTACTGCACTTGCTGACATTCAAGCTTTAAATGCTGGTACTTCTGCTACTAAAAAAATATATGAACCAAATTATGATGTACATACTGCAGCAGGTGTAAGTAATGCATACGATTATTATGGAATAACTACGACAACTACAGGTGGTTCTTTACTTCCATATTCTGGAGTTAAAGCTGCTTTTGCTGAAGATAAAAAAGTTTCTTTGAAAGTTGCAAATACCGAAACACATGCTACTAAATATACTGATTATTTCGATGATGTTACTGTTGATTATAAGACAACTGCTGGCTTTACTGATAATTTTGAAGGTCTTACTTTAAAAGCAGGTATTACTAAAGTAAGAGTGTATATGTGGGTTGAAGGACAAGATGTTGACTGTGAAAATAGTGCTTCAGGTGGTAATATTACATATGGACTTCAAATAACAACTGAAAATAATTAATTAGGCTCTCCACGATTGAGTGGGGTCCTTCTTTTTGTTAAAACTCCACGATTTGGTGGGGTTCTTTTTTTCTAATTTTATGATTGTTGTTAGTATTTATCATTTTCTAAACTTTTTTATTAAAATTAAAGACTTTTTATTAAAAATTTGATACAATAAATTTGGTGATTAGAATATGAAGAAGTTAGTTTTGGATATAGTAGTTGTTATTTATATGCTAGTTGCAATTTTTATTACTGCTACTTTGCTCGCATTTAATGAGCATCAAGTTACAGAATTTGGTAATACCTCTCTTGTTACATTGAACACTAAGATTGGTTCTTATAATGAAAGTGATTTACTTTTAATTTCAAAAACGAATATTGCTTCTATAAAGAGTGGTGACAATATCGTTTATTATAAAGAGACAGATTCAAATACAAAAATTGAAATATCAAAAGTAAAGAAGATTAATAAAACAAGTGAAGTTAATTTTTTTACTGATAATGGTGATTTTGTTTTAGAGGAAAATGTTTTGGGAACTGATGAAAATATAAAAGTTATTCCACTTGTAGGGAGTATTTTAGAAGTTTTTCAATCTAAATGGGGTTATTTAGGTATAATTATTTTACCTATTTCCTTAGGCTTTATATATGAACTATATGCAGTAGTAAGAGAACTAAAAAAAGATAGGAAAAAATAAATATGAAGTTCGATAAGATCAAACATAAATTTAATAAACTCTTTAGTTTTTTGGTTATTCATAAAAAAATGTTTATCCTTTGTTTAGGTATAGTTTTTTTATTAACTGTTGGGACTTCTTTTGCTAGATATGTTTATGTAGAGATACGGGATTTTTATTTAGCAAGTAAGAATTTTTATTTTAATAGTGATAAACTTGATGATCCTATTGCTAGATATCAAATTGATAATTGGTCTGGTGTAGATTCATATTCTATTACTTTTAATATGAATAGTTATAAAAATAATAGTGTATATGCTAAATCTGATATTACCTATGATGTAGAATATAGGTGTTCTTCTAATATTACATGTAGTATTTCAGGTGATTATGGCACTATTTATACTAGTGATCATACAGATTCATTTGTTATTACAATAAATCCAAATACTACTTTTTCTGACGGTGATTCTGTTTGGCTTGAGGTAGATGCAACTTCAACAAAACCTTATACTAAAACTTTGCATGGTAGATTTGTTATAAAAATAGGGAAGATTGGATTATCGTATGAAATAGTTGATAAGAAAAATAGTCCATATTTTGACTTTAATATTACTAATACCCTTGATTATTACATAGTAAAAGAAGCATTTGATAATTATGAAGTTGGAGATAAGATAGATATTTCTACTTATCTTGAATTAAGTGAAGCTAATAGAAAAAAGTGTTCTTCTTCTGTGATTAGTTTATCTTTTGATCCAAATAAAGTTCGTCTTGATATGACAAATTCCAATTATTTAAATGCTAGTAGTGTTAGTAAAGAAGTAATAGATAATTATGACTATATAAATGGTATAACATTTAAAGTAGATGCTTTAGCTTCTACAGTTGTTCGTTTTTATAAAGAAGATGCCTCAATGGATTATACTTATCCTTTTGAAAATAATACATCTGTTATAGAATTTAACCATGATTAGAAAGTGAGGATTATATGAAAAGCATAAATGTTGTTAATGAATATATTAATTTTACTAAAAAAAGTTTAAAAAAGTTACTTAGAATTACTTTAAATCGTTATTTTAATGAGGAAATATTTAATGAGTTTTTTAATGATTATATAAATTTTAGATATTTTGATATATGTTCTCATGTTAAGCAAAATCCATTTTCAAATATTAAGTATAATTTATATGAAAAAACAAGAGTATTTAAGAGTCGAGATTATGATATTATAACTATTTCTAGTTTGCCTATATATATAAATATATTTTTAGCAGATTCTTGTGATATAAGTGTAAATGCTTTAGTAGGTAGTTTAGTAGAAGATAGAAAAGAATATTTAAAACTTGAGGATAGTAATTTTTGTGGCGATTTTATTATGCTTTTTAATGAATATAAATTTAAAAGAATTGAATTTTTAAAACAGTTCGAAAATAAGATATTTAATTGTGAATTTTATCAAACCAATTTAAGAAAAGTTTATAATACTTCTATTTCATATAATATTAAGTTTCCAAAACTATATAGTGGTTATGCAATAGAAAAAGTTTATAAGTCAGAAGTTATATATGAAGATATGTTATTTATTTTATATTATATGGTAGTATGTAAAATGTTTAATGAAGTTGTTTCCTTAAATTATAAAAGTAATTATATTGTGCCATTTTCTGTAAGTTTATTTAGCAAAGAAGATAAGATTTTAAGGTTATTGAATTTAATTGATAATGATATTTGTAAAGATAAAATTTCTTTTAAGATAGAATATAAATCTTTTATTGATAATAAAAGTAAAGTAATGTCCTTGATTAATGAAGGATATAATTTTGCAGTTATAATTCCAAGCAAAGAAACACAATTAAATGTAGACATTATTTCTTCATTGTTTAAATATATTATTGTTAGTGTTGGGTCTATTTATTATGATAAGTTTATTAAAAGTTCTAATGTTATAAAAATGAAGTAGGAGGTAATTATGGATACATTTCTTAGATTTTTATATGAATTCTTATTACAATTTTTTGGAGGGTTCTCATTAATTTTTAAAGGTTTTGTAAGTGGTGTTAAACAAATGTTTGATGTGCTTTCTTATGTTAAAATAATAAATTTCTATAAAGATGATTTTTCTGGTCCAGAATGGATTTTTGTAGGACTAGCTATATTTTTGGTTCTTTTGGTTTTAGCATTTATAGTATTTTTATTATATTTACTTATTAGAAAGTATATTAGAATTAGAAAGAGTTTAGTAGAACAGGAATCTCTTCTAGAAGAAGTGGCTAAATTAAATAATGAAGTTAGTACATTAATGACTGAAAAACAAGATATTCTTGCAATGAAAGTTTCACATTTGGGACTTAAAACAGATGAGGCTGATACAGAAGAAGTTAGTGAAAATAAGAATGAAGTTGTTGCTTCTGATGTTAGATTTTCTAAACTTGCTACAATAGATAAAGAATATGAAAAATATAAGATTAAAAATTATAATAACAGTTTCACATTAGAAGAGCTTGTTGAATTATTTAGAAATTTCGCTGCTTCTAAACTTAAGTTATATTATAAAAGTGAAATGATTAGAATTTTTATTGCAGGTCTTGCCTCTACTAAGTTAATAATACTTCAAGGTATTTCTGGTACTGGTAAAACTTCTTTAGCATATGCATGGGGAAAGTTTTTAAAACACGATTCCTGTGTTGCTTCAGTTCAACCTTCATGGCGTGATAGAACAGAACTTTTTGGATATTTTAATGAATTTACAAAGAAGTTTAACGAAACAGAAGTTCTTAAAGAAATGTATATGGCGGGGTATACAGATGATGTTTATACAGTTATACTTGATGAAATGAATATATCTCGTGTTGAATATTATTTTGCAGAAATGTTATCTATTCTTGAAATGCCTAATACTGATGAGTGGATTGTTGAACTTGTCTCTTCTGGCTGGGATAGTGATCCAAAAAAGATTAAAGGTGGTAAATTACATGTTCCTGTTAATATGTGGTATATTGGTACCATAAATAATGATGATTCTACTTTTATGGTTACAGATAAGGTATACGATAGAGCTATGCCAATTGATATTAATGATAAAGGACAAGCATTTGATCCAATTGATACTGAAGCACAAGATGTTAATTTTAGTTATTTAAATCAGTTATTTAAGGATGCTATGGAAAAAAATAAAGTAAGTAAAGATACTCTTGATAAAATAGAAGAAATGGATAATTATGTTATTAAACATTTCAGAATAGCTTTTGGTAATCGTATTGTTGCCCATATGAAGAAGTTTGTTCCTGTATATGTAGCATGTGGTGGAGATGAGATATCAGGTGTTGATTATTTTATTGCTAGAAAGATTCTTCGTAAATTTGAACAACTTAATATTTCATATATTAGGGATGAAATTGATGGTTATGTTGACTTTTTGAATAAGACATTCGGTAAGGATAAAATGAAGGAATGTATAGAATATTTACTTAGACTTAAGAAAATGAGTTAGGATGGTGTTACTTATGGATAGCCTTGATATTATAAAATTATATACTGAAACACAAGATAAAAAAATAAAGAATTTTTCTGATAATATTGATTCTGAACTTAGAATAATTTCTGATTATGATAAAGTTGATTGTAATTATGAATGGTTAGAGCTTATAGAAGATACTATTCCTTATATAGATAATATTTTAAGGAGTCCTAATAGATTTATAGTAAATGAAGAAGATGTTATCAAAATTGAACTTGCCAAACGTGTTACGGTTGAAAGTATTAAACACTTATCTAAGAACACTAATTTAATTCAGGAATATGATAAAAAAACTGGTGATGTTCGTCCTTCGAAAATTCTTAATATTACAAAGGAAGAAAGTTATGATACTTATGAAAATAGATTGATTTATACACTTATTGTTAATATGAAGTTATATATTGAGCAGCAAAAGAAAAATTTGGTTTTTGAAAGTTCTATAAAAAATGATAAAACATTTGAATATAACGGTAAGACACATCTTGGTAATGAAAAAATAGGTATTAATATGCATCTTAATTCATGTTTTAATAGTAAAAAGAAAGAAGTTAATAATGAAGGATTAGGAATTGCTGAAAGACTAGAGAAACTTGATATTAATATTGCTGCTCTTACAAATTCAGATGTGTATAAGACTATAGAAAAAAAACATATTGCTCTTATTATACCTCCGGTTAAGAAAACAAATCTTATTATGAAAAATGTTAATTTTCAATATGCTATGAAGTTATGGAATTTTTTACATGAAAATAGAAGTGATACCACTTTGAGAAAAAAAGATAAACAAGATTATATTGATAATGGTAAATATAAAAATCTTGTTGATGAAACTTTTCTTTTACAATTTCTTATTTTGGATTCATTAAATAAAACTGATGGCTCTAAGGAAGCAAAGGAAGTTTTATCTGAGAAAATAGTTAATAACATGGTTTCTAATATAGTTGATATTAATAATAATATTACATTAGATGAAATAAAAGATATAGTAGATAAACAATATACAATTATTAAATATAAAAATGTTGTTAGTGATAAGGAAATTAGAAAAATATTTAGAGATAATATTAATAGATATATGGATAAAATAGTAAATATAAAGATATGATGGTGAAGATATGATAGAAAGAATAAATAGAATTAAAAATAATAAAGTATTAAATATGGTTTATAGAGTTTTTAGGATAATTTCTGTATTTTTGATAGTTGCAGTTGTTTGTATTATCTTTGTACAACGTATTTCTAATAATAAAGTAACAGTAGCAGGATATGGTATTTTTACAGTTGTTTCAGAAAGTATGGTTCCTGATTACAAATTATGGGATATGATTATTATAAAAGAGGAGAGACCTTCTAATATCAAAGTAGGAGATGATGTGGTTTATCAAGGAAAAGTAGGAGATTTTGCTGATAAAATTGTTACACATAGAGTTATAGAGAAAAAAGTTTCAGATAATAAATATAAATTTATTACTAAAGGTATTGCTAATGATTTAGAAGATCCAGAAATAGAAGGTGATCAAATCTATGGAAAAGTTTTATTTAAAAGTTGTATCTTAAGTATTCTTAGTAAGATTATTAATAATTTATATGGATTTTATTTTATAGTATTTGTACCTTTTGTTATTATGTTGTTTTTCGAAATAATAGATATTGTTAATGAAAGAGAAAGGATAAAGAAAAGAAAGGAATAATTATATATTTTAAAAAAGTAATAAATAAAAAGGGAGGTGTTTTATATATGAAAGATAGTACTTTTAAGATTATTTTAAATCATTTAAAAAAAAGAGTTAAACCTAAAATGCTTCTTATATTAGCTATTACTTTTTCTCTTAATACATTTGCTTGGTTTATTTATGCAAATAAAGTAGAAGGAGGAATAGGGGCTAAAGTGAAAGCTTGGAATGTTCTTTTTGAAATAGATGGACAAGAACTTAGTCAAAATATTGATATTGTAGTGGAGGATTTATATCCGGGTAAGCATTTTACAAAAGACATTACTGTTACTAATAAAGGTGATACTGAAGCAGAACTTTCTTTTGAAATATCTTCTGTTACTATTTTAGGAACTACCTCAAAAGTAGAAGAAGGTGGAACAGAAACTTCAGATAGCTTACTTAATTCAATAATGAATGATTATCCTTTTAAAATAATTCCATCTGTATCAAATTCTATATTAGCACCAAATACTAGCGAAAAGTTTAATCTTTCGGTAAATTGGCCTTTTGATTCAGGAAATGATGAGCTTGATACCTTATGGGGAGATAAAGCCTATAATTATACTAAAGAACATCCTAATACCCCATGTATAAAAATTGAAATAAAAATTAATGCAATTCAAAAGAAAAATACCACATAAAAGTCACTTTGTAGGTTTTTATTAAAATATTGTAAATACTTAAAAAAAATGTTATACTTTTATCATAATAGAATAGGAGGCAGAAGATGAGTTTATTAAAAAAAATTAATATATTATTAGCATGCACAGCACTCCTGTTTACTATACTTGT
>CAVGVM010000065.1:0-3913 GCA_963632645.1 Lachnospiraceae bacterium
ATAGTTACTATTATTATGTCAAACTATTTTTTAAATTATGTTTAATCTTTGATATAATATTTACACATCTTCTTTGTCTGGTGCATTATCTGTAATATCTTGAATATCATCTTGTTGTTCTTTCTTTTCATTTTCTTCGACATATTTTAAACAACTTTTGTTATGTGGTTTTGTTGCACAATCCCAACATATTTTGGAATCTCCTTTTTCTGTTTCTACTCCTAGAAGTCCGAATATTACTTCTACTATTATGAAGATAAAGAATATTGCAACACCATATATTAATCTTCTTATAAAAGTCTTTTGAGCTTCTTTTATTTTTTTGTCTTCTCCAGCCATTACGGCTTTTCCTAAGTCTAGTGTTCCTAGTAATATTATTATTACCGGAATTACTATTCTTACTACATAAATTATGTCTCCGACAAATTTCCACATATTTGCTGTATCTGCACAAAAGGTATTCATAAAACCACCACCAAACTATTGCAAATTATACAATATTTTACGCATAAAGTCAATATTTTAGAAGGAATTTGGTTGCTACTCTTTGCGTTATTTTAATTCTTGTCCTAGTAATTCTTCTTTTTTTATACCATTTATGTAGTCTTTTACTAACATTTGTTTTTTACCTGATGCTTGTAGTTTTGTTATTTTTATTTCTTTGTCTTGACATGATATGTATATTCCATCTTTTTCTATTTTTGTTATTGTTCCTGGTTTTTTGTTTGTTGCTATATTGGTTATTTCTGATGTTAGTAATTTTATTCTATTATTGTTTAGTAAGACGTATGTACCTGGTACTGAAGATAGCCCTCTTATTTTGTTATGGACTTTTTGTACTTGGTTATTAAAATCTAGGTGTTCGTCTTCTTTTTTTATGATTGGAGCGATTGTTTTTTGAGTATCGTCTTGTTTTTGTCTTGGTGCTGTGTTATTTAATATGCTTGGTAATACTTCTTTTAGTAGTTTTGCTCCTAGTTTACTCATTTTTTCACTTATTATATCGTAGGTGTCGTTTTCGTTTATTGTTATTTTTTCTTCTTTTATTATGTCACCACTGTCCATACCTTTATCTGTGTACATGATTGTTATTCCTGTTTCTTTTTCTCCGTTTATTATGGCGTGATGGATTGGTGCTCCTCCTCTATATTTTGGTAGTAATGAGGCATGAACGTTTACGGTATTATATTTTGGTGCATAGATTAGTTTTTCTGGCAATATTTGCCCATAGGCACAGGTTATAATTATATCTGGATTTAAATCTATTATTTCTTGGCATTCTTCTTTTAGTTTTTTGGGAGATATTACTTTTATATTATGCTCTTGTGCTAGTTGTTTTACTGGACATGGCGTTAGTATTTTTTTTCTTCCTACTTCTTTATCTGGTTGTGTTACTACTGCGATTACATTTGCATTTTCTATTAGCATTTCTAAGACTGGGATACTATAGCTTGGTGTTCCCATGAATATTACTTTTGTATTTTTCATATTTTCTTCCTTTCTATCTGGCTGATTTACCTTTTTTTACTTGTTCGTATTCTAGTTGTTTTTCTACTTGATATCTTCTTCTTTCTTCGGTTTCTTGTTTTAGTAATTCTAATTTTTTTAGTTGTAACATATATTCTTTTTCTTCCATGTAATCTTTATATTTTGTTATTAAGAGATTTTTAAATCTTTCTATTTCTGTGAGTGCTAACATGAATGGTGTATCATCATCACTATCATCTTCGAAGATTATACTTAACATTTTTATTATTCTTTCGAAGTTTTTTTGGCATTTTTTATCGATTAGTTTGTTTATTAAACTGGGATTTATGATAATCATTTCATCGACATTTATCATGTCTTCGAAGCTTTTATTGTGTTTTGGTTTTATGTTTAGACCTTTTATTTTTTCATATTCCATGTAGGTTATTATGTCTGTTTTTTCATCTTTTTTTACTATGAATTTTTTTTGGTTTTTCATGTTATCACCTTACTTTTCTTTTGTTTGTTTTTCTTTTGTTAGTCTTATTTGTTCTTGTTTTCTATATTCTTCTATTTTTTTATGATCTCCGCTTAGTAATACTTCTGGGACTTTCATTCCTTTAAAGTCTCTTGGTTTGGTGTATACTGGGTAATCTAGGAGGTCTTCGTTAAATGATTCGCTTTCTAATGATTCTTTGTTTATTACTCCGTCTAGTAGTCTTATTATGGCATCACTTATCATCATAGCAGGTAATTCTCCGCCAGTTAGGATGAAGTCTCCGATTGATATTTCTTCGTCTACTAGTTGTTTTATTCTGTCATCAAAGCCTTCGTAATGACCACATATTAGGATTATGTGGTTATGTTTTGTTAGGGTTTTTGCTTTTTGTTGATTGAATGTTTTTCCTGATGGGGTTAATAGTATTATGTGGGAATCTTTTGTTTTTATATTTTCTAGGGCATTGTAGATTGGCTCTACTTGAAGGACCATACCTGCTCCTCCACCAAAGGGAGTATCGTCTACTTTACCATGGGGATCTGTTGTGTAATCTCTAAAATTTATTATGTTTATTTTTACTTTTTCTTTTTCTATGGCTCTTTTTATTATTGATTCTGTTAGGAAACCATTAAACATTTCTGGGAATAGCGTTAGTATATCAATTTGCATTTATTAGATCCTCCACTTCTTTTAGGATTATTTTATCTTTTTTTATTAGTTTTTCTATAAAGTTATTGTTAAGAGGGATTAGTATTTCTTTTTTTCCTTTTATTACTAGAACATAGTTTTTGTTACCACAATCTATTATATCTTTTACTGTACCTAGTTTTTGGTTATTATAGTAACAGTCTAGGTTTAGGTAATCTTCTAGGACATATTCATTTTCTTTTAGGTTTAGATCTTCTTTGTTTATATATAATTTGTTATTTCTTAAATCTTCGACTAGGTTTATGTCTTCTTTGTTTTTGAATGTTAGTAATTCGTTTTTTTTATGGGTTCTAGATTTTTTTAATACTTCGTGTTTTTTTTCTTTTCCTATGTAGAAGTTAAAGTTTTCTTTTAGGATTTTGTCTTTATATTTGAAGTTACTTTTTAGTTTTAGTTCTCCTTTTAAACCATGGGTTCCGTTTATTTGTCCTACGTATATATATTCCATAATTATAATCACCTCTTGATAAATATTATTATAACTTAAAATTTGTTTTTTTTAAAGGCAAAAAGAAAAAGACCGGTTGGTCTTATGAATATTTTCTTCTTAATAGGATTCCTGAACCTAGGATTATACATATTGGTACTAGGTAAATGGCATAATCACTTATTCCAGTGTTAGGATTAGAATTTGTTGTTACTGATTCATTAGTATCTTCGTCTGAAACGTCTGTACCTTCATCAGTTTGATATGCTGCTTGGTCATCACTTGTATAAGTTATTTCTCCTAGTGTTGTTGCACTTGTTGATTCTTTTATTAGTCTAGTTATATATACTTTTGATGTATCTCCATCTTTAACTGCTGCGACTGCTAGTACGTATCCGTTATGTTTTCCTGATTCGTATTTTAAATCGTTAAGGGAAATATTTCCGTCTTCAGATAGTGTCCAACTTTGTAAATCGTTTGCTGTTACTGTTGGGATTAATCCTTTGAAAACTCCTTCGTATTCTGCTACTTGTGTTGATGCTGTTGTGTAATCTTCTGATGTTTCTGGAGCGTTTTCTGATGTGTATTTTGCTGTTACATATGTTGAGAAATCATTACTATCGATTGCTACATATTTATAGTAAAATTTGTATTTATTTGCTGAATCTGTTTGTATTATTTCTTTGTCGCTTCCTCCGATTGCTTCAGTTATGGAAGCAATGCTTGTTAGGTCTGCTTCTTCTGCGTTTACTGCAGGTATTATTCCTAATCCTATTACAAATATTGCCATGATTGTTAGTATTTTTTTCATT
>CAVGVM010000066.1:0-6994 GCA_963632645.1 Lachnospiraceae bacterium
ATAACTTTAACTTCTCAAGTTCATTAAGAAGCCTCTTAATATCACCATCACAATAACTAACAAGCAAATTAATAGTCATAAAATCCATCTTAAAACCATCAAGTCTTTCTTTAACATAACCATTAAAATCATAACTAAATATCTCTTTATACTTAGTCTTTTCCTTTAATACCTTAGTAAGTTTCTTCCTATTATCAAGTTCTTTATATGAAACAAGAATTAAAACATTATCCAAAGCATTATCTAAATACTTAATCAAAAAATCACTATCATCAATTTTATCTAAACCAAACACCTTAACTATCTTCTCACCAAATAAACTAACAGTATCTAAATCAATAATAGCATCCTTAATAGAACATTCTTCTAAATCATAACTAATAACATTACTAGAATCTCCCACTATCTTATCTATTTCTTCTAAAACATAATCCTTATTTCCAACTAAAGTATATATCATATATAAAAACTCCTAACTACAAAGTATTATAACATAAAAAAAGTTAAATCTTAATTATCTGCTTTAACTTTTTAATAACTTTCTTCTCAATTCTCGAAATATAAGACTGACTAATATTAAGCCTCTTAGCAACCTCCTTCTGAGTAAGTTCTTCCTTACCATTTAAACCATATCTCATCTGCATAATTTCCTTATCTCTTTCATCAAGTTTATCAAGCTCTAACCTTAAAACCTTCTTATCATACTCATCCTCAAGTGGTTTAGTAACAATATCACCATCAGTACCCAAAATATCTTCCAAATGAAGTTCATTACCATCACTATCAAAACTAAGCGATTCCTCAAAAGAAATATCACTCTTATTCTTCTTAGTTTTTCTAAGATACATCAAAATCTCATTATCAATACACCTAGAACAATAAGTAGCAAGTTTAATATTCTTACCCCTCTTATAAGTATTAATCCCCTTTATAAGGCCAATCGAACCAATACTAACAAGATCCTCCAAATCAACCTTAGTATTCTCATATCTCTTAGCAAGAAACACAACAAGTCTTAAATTATGTTCAATAAGTTTATCCTTAGCATAAGTATCTCCCTTTTCCTTAAGTTCCAAAAAATGATCCTCATCTTCCTTACTAAGAGGCGGAGGAAGTATATCAGTCGCCCCAACAAAAAATACTCCATCCCTCTTAAAAAACTTCCTAATTAATCTCAAAATCTTATCTTTCATCTAATTATCCTCCCATAAATTTACATTCAAAATCATATCACAATCCTTAAGTTGAAATTTGTCATTTGCTATAGCAACATAAACATTTTCAAAAAAACCCTTTCCAGAAACAAAAATCTTAGAAACCTTAAACCCCTTCATAATTTCACTACCACTAACACTCCTAAAAGGAATATAAACATAATCACCATCAAAACCAAAATCCTTATTCAAAATAACAACAGGCCTATTAAAATATAACAAATCATTTCCCGTATCCATAAACCCTTCAAACTTATAACTAGAATCACCAACAAAAACATCAACATTATATTTATTAACAACAGACCTCTTAATCACCTTAACATACCTAGAATAAAACAAAACAACCACAAAACCAATAAGTACAAGTACAAACAAATTAACACTATTCCCATTAGCAAAAAATATCATCCCAACATTAGAATACCCAATCTCAGTATTAATCAAATAAAGACCACCACCAAGTATCACAGACAAAATAACCAAATAAATAAAATTATTCAAAGTATACCTAAAACTCTTATAAGAAAAACAAATAATAACCATCAAAACACCAAGCAACATCTTAACTATCAAAAACATAAACGAAGACATAGAAAAAAATATAATAAAAAAAGAAACTCCCCCAAACAAAGAACCTAAAAAAAGCCTTAACTTAGAAACATTTCTCTTAAGAACAATAGAAACCCCTAAAAGAAGTATAAAATCAAATAAAAAATTAATCAAAAATATATAGTCCAAATATATTTTCATAAAACCACCAAACTAAGTATAAAAAAAAGACATTAAATAAAATGTCGATTTTTCTAAAAACTATTAGCTATTTTCTTAAATAAATCTCCTCTATCTTCACATTGCTTAAACTGATCCCATGAAGCACTCCCAGGAGAAAGTAATATAACATCACCACTAGAACTAATCTCATATGCTTTTCTAGTAGCCTTATCTATATAATTACATAAATAAGTAGGGATACCTAAAGAATCTCCAAACTCCTTAACCCTATTCTCACACTCACCCATAGCAATAATAGCCTTTACATTCTTCATATAAGGTGTAAGAGCCTCAAACTTTTGACCCCTCTCAAGACCACCAAGTAATATAATAGTAGGTTCAGAAAAACTAGAAAGAGCAATCTGTGTACATTTAATATTAGTAGCCTCCGTATCATTATAAAAAATCCTACCATTCTTATTACAAACAAACTCTAATCTATGAGCAACACCAGTAAACTCCTTCAAAACAGATACAATAGAAGAACTATCACAACCAAACTCCTTAACACCCATAACAGCAGCCATAATATTTTCATAATTATGAACACCACGAAGCTTCAAATCCCCAATAGATATTATTTTCTCATCATAATAATAAATACTATCATCAAGTAAATAAGCCCCATCAATAACAGACTTAGAAGAAAAATACTTCTTAGTACTCCTAGCATCACTAACACAATCAAGTAAATCCTTAGATTCCTTATTCAAAATAGCAACATCACTACTAGATTGATTCTTTAAAAGTTTACTCTTAACATACTTATAATGATCATAAGTCTTCATAAAATCAATATGAGCCTCAACAATATTAGTCATAACAGCAACATCAGGTCTAAACTCATCAAAATTCTCAAGTTGTTGACAAGATACCTCCATAACAATAATAGTATCTTCCTCTAAAGAATCAACAAAAGAACAAAGAGGATACCCAATATTACCAGCAAGAATTACCTTTTTATTATCCATTTTCAAAAACTCATAACACAAAGTAGTAGTAGTAGTCTTTCCATTACTACCAGTAATACAAAGCAACTTAATATTCTTATCCTTAGGAATACATCTATAAGCCACTTCAGCCTCATTAATAACAGGAATACCAAGTTCATTACACTTTAAAACATATTTATGATCAATAGGAACCCCAGGATTCTTAATCAAATAATCAACAGAAGAATCAATCAAAGAATCAGGATGAGATCCCAAAACAACCTTTATACCTAAAGACTCAAGCTCATCAAGAACAGCCTTATCATAAGAAGATACTCTATCATTAACTGTAACATCACAACCTCTTTTCTTAAGAAACTTAGAAGCAGCAATCCCACTACGAGCAAGTCCTAAAACAACTATCTTTTTATTTTCAAACATTTATATCACCTAAATAATTATAACATAAAAAAAGAAAACTAGCTAGAAATAGCAATCTTATATACTTCTTCACTAATTTCCTCAATACTTTTCATTTTACCATTACTAGTGCACTCTACAACATCCCAATTAAAATAATCTGCAACAAACATTGCACTATCATAAACAAGCCTCATAAAAGATAAATCATTCTCATGAATATCTCCCTCAACAGCCTCTCCAGCCTCAAGTTTCCTCTTTCTTCTCATTTCATTAACAACATCAAGATCTGCACTTAAAAATATAACCTTATCAGGTCTCTTAATACCAAGTTTGTTATACTCAAAATCTGTAACATAATCAAGAAATTTCTTTTTTTCTTCACTATCAGTAATAAAAGCACTTTGATATATCAAACTAGATGTAGTATACCTATCAAGAAGAATTACCTCACCACTTAAATACTTATCCTTCAAAATATTATTCCACACAACACCTCTATCAACGGCATACAAACTATTAACAAAATAAGGAGACAAATCCTTAGGATTACCAAAACTACCCTTAAGATACTCCTCTACTGGTCTTCCATAATAAGTCCCATAAGAAGGAAAATGATGTGAAGAAACAGAAAAACCAGAAGAAATAAATCTCTCTTTTAAAATCTCAAACTGTGTAGTCTTACCAATACCATCACTAGCACCCTCTATTACAATAAGTTTTCCATTCATAACACTTTTTCCTTTCTTTTATAACAAACAAACGAATACTTAATACCCAAAGATTCTCCTCCTCTTATAACAATTTTATCATACAAACTCTTATCAAAAGAAGGAAAATAACAATCACAAGAACTTTCTTCCTCATCAATCTCAGTTAAATACAAATTATCACTATAAGGTAAGAAAAGATCATAAATAGAAGCCCCTCCTATTATAAAAACCTCATCACAATTAAGTTTAAAAACATCCTTATAATTATTTAACACCAAAACACTAGGAATATCTTTCTTATCAAAAGACAAAACAACATTATCTCTACCAGGCAAAGCCTTTCCAATAGAATAATACGTGTTTTCTCCCATAACTACAGTCTTACCCATAGTCATTTCCTTAAAATATTTTAAATCCTCACTAATATGCCATATAAGTTTATTATCTTTACCAAGTTCTAAATTTCTACCTACCGCCGCAATTATATTAATTTTCATTGTGAAATAGGAAAAGATATTTTACCATGATGCTTATATTTTCTTATCTTTATATCTTTTAACTCCTTTGAATTATCAAACTCATAAAAATCCTTAACCTCAGGATTAAGCCACAACTCTGGCGCCGGTAAATCTTCCAAAGTATCTCCTCTTTCAATTTGCTCCTTAATTCCCTCAACTTGATTAACATATATATGAGCATCTTTAATAGACCAATCAATAGAACCTGGTTTTAAATTAGTACACTGAGCAATCATACTAAGCAAAACAGCATACTGAGTAACATTAAAAGGAAGTCCCAAGGGAACATCACAACTTCTTTGATGAACCATCATATTAACCTTACCATCTGTTACATCCCATTCACTACACCAAACACAAGAAGGTAAAACAGCAGTATCTAAAAACTCATCTTGCCATAAACTCATAATCATCCTCCTATCAGTAGGATTATTCTTAATCTTATTAATCAAATTATCAATATGACCATATCTCTTAACAATCCAACCATAAGCAGTCCCAATAGTATGAGCCCAATCCTTTCCAAAATCCTTAACAACATCTTTTTTTACAAGATTACCATTATCATCTAAAACATTTTGAATAGCTTTCCATAAACCATCATCATCTATTTCCCACTCATCCCAAATATGATTATTCCTCTCTTGAAGCCATCTAACATCATTACTTTGAGCTTGATAAATCCAAAGCATCTCCGTAATAGCATTCTTATAAAAAACTTGCTTAGTAGTAAGCATAGGAAACTCCTCACTAAGATCAAAATGAAAATTATAACTAGGTATCTTAATAGAATTAGTCCCAGTCCTATTCTCAACCTCTACCCCTTCAGTCAATATCTTCTTACATAATTTTAAATATTCCTTATCAAACTTCGACATAACATATCCTCCTAAAAAAATTATACAAAAAAAAAGAAAGAAATGCTATACAAAAGCACTAACTTTGCATAACATTTATTCTTCATTACCTAACTTATTCTTAACATATTCCATTAATAAAACTATCACTCCCCCTATTATAAAAGCAATTATACTAAATGTACCAAAAGACAAAGGAGCTTTAGGAACACTCAAACTAGTAGGGCCCATAAAAATAGCATATATAGAACCAATCATAAGGCCAATAATAGTATATATAGTTTGACTTCTATACTTTTCAAGAGCCTTCTTAACAAGTCCAATAACAAGAAATATACCAGCAATAACACCAAGCCCAAATATAAAAAGTATAGGAACAAATTCAAAATTCATATGAAGAGTCTCCTTAATACCATTAATAATTGGAAGATAAAGACCAAATATCAAAAGTAAAGTCGAACCAGATATACCAGGCAAAACCATCGCAGAAATAGCAACCATTCCCGCAACAAAAGTATATAAACAAAGCCCAATATTTAAACTAGAAACACTAATATCCAAACTACTAGAAGAACTAGGATTAAAATAAGTAAGAAGAGATACTACTACTATTCCAATCAAAGTAAATATCAAATGTTTATAATTACCTTTCAAAATCTTAATATCATCCTTAACAATCAAAGGAATAGCAAATAAAATAAATCCTACAAACAACGAACTAACAACATAAATATGAGCCTCAAAAACCTTAGATAAAATAAGAGTAGCAAGACACATACCAATAACCCAACCACTACCAAGTTTAACTAAAAACCTAATCGCACTCTTCTTATCACCATCTTTACTAAAAAGAGCATTAAGACTATTAATAAACTTATCATAAAATCCAAGAATAAATGCCACAGTCCCCCCAGAAACACCAGGAACACTATCAGCAAGAGACATACAAAATCCCCTAAAACCATTAACAATAAAACTTTTCATAATATCATCTCCAATACAAAATATTCTACCATTATAATTATATTTTTACCACTAAATTTTATTAATTATCATATCTTTTTCAAAAATTACTTTCTAACTTTACACTTAACACTATCTAAACCATTAACCAAAGGTATACAATCACCATTCTCATCAAACAATAAAATTTTATTCTCAGAATAAGGAAAAACAGAAACACTATATCGTACAGCAATTAAATTATCATAATTATTAACAGACATATACTCATAAATCTCATAATAATCAAAATCCTTACCATAACCAATTAACAACTTATAAACCAAATCATTTTCATAGTTTTTATTAAGACCACACTTACAAATCTTCCATTTTTCAGGAATTAATATCGTATTAATACTTCCTATATCTCATCCTATCACATTCACTAGTTATAGCATCCCAACCAAATGCCTTTATATCATCATTATTATTCTCCATAAACTTACCTCCAATAATCTAATTATACCATGAAACAAATTATTTTAAAATGAGAATCAAAAAAAGACGGATAAACGCATGAGAAATTTTTAGATAAGTCTATGCTTGATTTTCGAGCATAGA
>CAVGVM010000067.1:0-3747 GCA_963632645.1 Lachnospiraceae bacterium
GTCCAAAAGAACTTCTTGCTGTTACTGATCCAATAACTGCTCAAACTTATATTCTTAAGGAAATTCAAAAGGCTTATAGAGCTCAAGGCGTTGATATTAGTGATAAACATATTGAGGTTGTTGTAAGTAGAATGATTTCTAAGATTAGAATATCTGATGGTGGAGAAACTGAATTATTACTTGGTAGTCTTGTTAATATTAAAGACTTTACTGATGTTAATAAGGAAGCAATTCTTAAGGGTAAAAAACCTGCGACTGGTAAACCAATTCTTCTTGGTATTACTAAAGCATCTCTTGAAACAGAATCGTTCTTATCTGCTGCATCATTCCAAGAAACTACTAGAGTTCTTACTGATGCGTCTATTAAAGGTAAGGTTGATACTTTACAAGGACTTAAGGAAAATGTTATTATTGGTAAACTTATTCCTGCGGGAACTGGTGCTAAACAATATCGTGATGTTTCTTATGATCTTAAAAAACAATTTATGTATGAAGAACCTTTAGAAGCTTTAGAAGATGAACTTATGTAATATAGGAACTAACCATTTGGTTGGTTCTTTTTTGTTTACTTGTTTTTGTTTATTTGATATAATTTGTTTATGTGAGGAGTGATTTTCATGAAAAACAAGTTTTTAGAAGCTATAAATAAACGTGAGTATTTTGAGAATTTTATTACTCGTAGTATTAAGTGTTCTAATGCGATAGAGGGTAATACTTTGAGTTATGCTGAAACTTATTCTATTGTTTTTAATGATGAGTCTCTTCCTTTACAAAATGTTAATCCTAGAGAACTTTATGAGGCTATTAATTTGAAATATGCTATTGATATGTCTCTTAATAATTTAGATAGGTTAGATAATGGTCTTATTGTTAAGTTTGGAGATATTATTAATAAAAATATTAAAGATACTTCTGGTTATAGAAGGGTTCAAAATTATATTAATGGAGCAGATTTTGTTCCTCCTAAACCTGAATTAGTTCCTAATTTGATGAGTGAGCTTTTGTATGAGTTTGATAATAGTGAATATAATGTTTTTGAAAAGATTGCTAAATTTCATATTAATTTTGAACATATTTATCCTTTTGAAGATGGTAATGGTAGGGCTGGGCGTTTACTTATTAATCATCAATTGATTAGTAATAATGAGATTCCTATTGTTATTGATGATAGTGATAGAATTCGATACTTTAATTTGATACAGGATTATGATATTGATGGATTTGTTTTGTTTATTAAAGAACTTCAGGAAAGAGAGATACTTAAGATGAAGGAGTATGGTGTGTATTAATAATAATGATTATGCTTAATGATCATTATTTTTGTTTACTTGTTTTTGTTTATTTTGTATAATAAGTATGGTGATTTTATGAATAAGAAAGTTGTAGTATTTGGAGGAGGAACTGGAATTAGTTTTTTAGTTCGTGGTCTTAAGGAATTTCCTGTTGATATAACTACTGTTATTAGTGTTTCTGATAATGGTTCTTCGACTGGTAAACTTCGTGAGGAGTTTTTTATGCCTGCGATGGGTGATGTTCGTAAGGTTATAGTTGCTCTTAGTAATGCTAATGATGAGATAAAGAAGCTTTTGCAATATAGATTTGATACTTATACTGATTTGAATGGCCATCCTGTTGGTAATTTAATTATGGCTGCTATGTATAATATTACTGGTAGTCTTAAGGAAAGTATAAGGGTTCTTGGTGATTTTTTGAATGTTCGTCATAAGATTCTTCCTTTGTCTGAGGATTATCTTACTTTGATGGCTGAGACTACTAGTGGAGATATTATTCATGGCGAGAGTGAGATTGGTCATGATAGACGTAAGATAAAGAAACTTTTTTATGATGAGGATCCTAATGTTGATCCGGAGATTATTTCAGAGATTTTATCTTGTGATTTGATTGTTTTTAGTATGGGTAGTTTATATACTAGTTTGATACCTAATTTGCTTTCTGATGATATAATTTCTGCGATAGATAAGAGTAAGGCTCGTATACTTTATACTTGTAATGCTGTTGATCAGGTTTTTGAAACTGAAGATTATACTGTTGGAGATCATGTTGAGATAATTGATAAGTATTTAGGTAAGCGTAAAGTTGATGCAGTTTTGGCTGCGGATAGTAAGCTTCCTTCTTTAGTTCTTGATAAGTATATTGCTTCTGAGAATAAGAGTTTGGTTAAGATTGATGGGGATAAGGTTGCATCTTTGGGATGTGAACTTATTAGTGATGATTTACTTGTTATCGAGGGTAATTATATTCGTCATAATGGTCTTAAGCTTGCTACTAGTATTTTTAATTATTTGATGAGGTGATGTTGTGTCTTTTACTACAGAGATTAAGAATGAGATATGTTCTAATGATTATTCTAGACTTGAAAATATTTGTTTGTTATCTGGATTTCTTAGAAATAATGTTGAGATTTTAGATGATGAGATAGTTATTGTTTCTGAGAATCCTAAGGTTGTTAGGAAGATATTTTCTTTGTTTAAGGAATTATTTGATGTTGTTCCTGTTATTAAAAGTGGTACTGGTAATAGTTTTAAGAAGAATTATTATAGTATTTTGCTTCATGATAAGTTCTCTGTTATTTTGAGTAGTCTTATGGTTTTTGATAATAGTGTTTTGTTTCCTTCGCTTCCTTCTTATTTTCTAGATACTGAAGATTTGAAGAGGGCATATTTACGTGGTGTTTTTCTTGCTAAGGGAAGTATAAATGATCCTAAGAAGTCTAGGTATCATATGGAGTTTTTGACTTCTAGGAAGGAAGAGGCTTATTTTGTTTGTTCTTTGCTTTCTTATTTTGATATTAATTCTAAGGTTATTCCTAGAGATAAGGGATATATGACTTATGTTAAAGAGGCTGAGAAGATTGGGGATTTTTTGAGGATTGTGAGTGCGAATAATGCTATTTTGTATTATGAGGATATTCGTATATATAGGGATCATAAGAATATGACTAATAGGCTTAATAATTGTGAACAGGCTAATGTTGATAAGATTATTGATGCTAGTAGGAAACAGGGATCTGATATTGCTTTAATTAAGGAGTATATTGGTGTAGATGGTGTTTCTGATAAGATTCGTGATGTTATTATTTATCGTGAAAAGTATCCGGATGCTTCTTTGGGGGAACTTAGTTATATTATGAGTTCTGAGACTGGTAAGGGTATTAGTAAATCTGGTCTTAGTCATAGATTTAGGAAGATACATGAGATTGCTGAGAGGATTAGAAATGAAAAGAGTTAAGATTTGGTCTTAACTCTTATTTTGTGAATAGTTTTGGTATGTTTTTTTTTGGTAGTAACATTTTTAGTTCTTTGTTTATTGTTATGGTATATTTTTGTTTTTCGTCTTTTAGTTTTTCGCCATCGATTGTCCAATCGTTTTTTATTTTTTCTTTGAATGTTATTTCTATTTTATCACTTGTGTGGCAGTATATACCAGGAACGTTTGTTATTCCAGTTTTGACAAGTAATATTAGTGTTTTTACTAAATCTTTTCTTCTAGTGATGTTACAGAACATTATTTCGAACTTATTATCGTCTAGTTTTACATTTTTATAGATATTATTGAAACCTGCGATACGATTGGCGTTTGATATTAGTATTAATGAATAAAAGCCGTGATATGTTTCGTTGTTTACTTTGTATTCTAGTTCGTATAATTTTGTTGTTTGAAAGAATTCTTTTGCGCCGTTTATGAGATAGGCTAGGTGGCCTAGCTTCTTTTTTAGTTTTCTTGATG
>CAVGVM010000068.1:0-10046 GCA_963632645.1 Lachnospiraceae bacterium
AAATGGTAATTAATACTTTAAAGAATGAAGCCATAAGAGAAGGTAAGGAAGAAGGAATTAAAGAAGGTATAAAACAAGGCATAAAACAAGGCAAAGAAAAAGGAATTAAAGAAGGTATAAAACAAGGCATAAAAGAAAAAGCAATAGAAACTGCAAAAGCATTATTAAAAGAAAATATAAGTATAGATATCATATCTAGAACAACAGGATTAACAAAAGAAGAAATTGAAAAATTAAGAGAAACTGCTTGAAAAAGCGGTTTTTATATGCAATAAAACAAAAAACTCAAAAAAAGTAAATTTCTTAAATTTTACTACTCTATGATATTTGATAAAGAAAAGTACCTCGAAATATAAAATTTGCTATAAACGAATCTTAGTTTTTACTATAATTTTGCATATTGAAACATTAAAATTGCCCATTTTACAAGCCTTTTTATTTAGTATATAGTGTACTAAAAAGGAGGAAAAAGATGAATAAAAGATTAAAAAATATTGTAATGATACTAGGATTATTCCTTATCTCATTAGTAGGAAATGCAGTAAACGCAGAAACATATAATGGAAGGCTATATGAGCTATATCATCCAAATTCTGGTTTCACTGTGTTTGCAGAAGAAGATAGTAGAAACATGGACTATAACAGTTGGATGATTAAGTCCACAATTGATGATAAGATATATTATTGTATAGATCCAGCAATCCCACTCGAAGGTGCTTTAGAAGGCGCACATAATTATATAGTTGGTAAATCAAACATAATCACCTCATCAAAAATAACCAAAGCAAAGTACGATAAAATAGAAGCACTTGCATTTTATGGTTATAGTTATAAGGATGACAATATAGATCATACAGATAAAAAGTGGTATGGAATAACACAAGTTATGATTTGGAGAGTAATGAGACCAGATTTAAATTGGACATTTAAAGAAACAAGAAACTCTAAACCTAGTAAAACACTTTACTCTAAAGAAGTAAAAGAACTAGAAAACCTAACAAACAACTTCAAAACAGTTTCTAGCTTTTCTGATAAAAATTACAAAGTATTATTAGAAAAAAAAATAAAAGTCGAGGACACTAATAAAGTATTACCAAATTTCTTCATAGTAAATAGTCTAAACAAAATCGAATTACAAAAAGAAGGTAATATACTAAAAATAAAAGGAAAAAAACAAGGGGTTCAAACAATACATTTTTCTAGAAAAATCCACACCAGTAGTAGATATGCACTCTTAAAAAGTGATAATTTCCAAGATCTCATAGTCATGGGGAATGGAGATTTACCATTCTTCAACTTCAAAGTTACAGTAACCGGAGGAACATTAAATCTAATAAAAAATGATAACGATACAAAACAAAACAATGCCTCCGGAGAAGCAATCTTAAAAGATGCAGAATACAAAATATACGACTTAAACGACAATCTAATTGACACTATAAAAACAGATGAAAATGGTCTTGCTAAAATAATATTAGACTATGGAAAATACAAAATAAAAGAAAGCAAAGCTCCAAAAGGTTACAAACTAAATGATAGTTACTATAGTTTCACAATAGATGAAAATAACACAGATATAAATTTAAATGTTTATGATGAAGTAATAAAAGGAAAACTAGTAATTAACAAAACAAAAGGAGGATCTGGAGAAAAATACGAACCTGAAGAAGACGCAGTTTTTGAAGTATATGATACAAAACAAAACCTAATAACCACTATAACTACAAATAAAGAAGGAAAAGCAGAAACAAATTTACCATATGGAACCTACAAAATAAAACAAATAAAAGGTAAAGATGGCTACGTCTTTTCTGAAGATAAAGAAATAAGTATCAAAACAGAAAAAACTTATGAAATAAATATCAAAAATAAAAAGCAATCTAAATTAGAAATAACAAAACTAGATGAGAATAATAAAAAGCCTATAAAAGATACAGTACTTGAAATATATGATAGTTCTGATAAAAAACTCCTAGAAGGCCTAACAGATAAAAACGGAAAATTAATAGTATACAATATACCAATCGGAGACTATTATATAAAAGAAAAAAAATCTTCAAAATACTATAAAAAAACAAATGATAAATATAACTTTTCCATAAAAGAAAATGGCAAAATAATTAAAATTAGTATTTTTAATGAAAAAGTAAAAGGAACCTTAGAGTTTTATAAAATAGATAGTTTAACTGGAAAAAAATTATCTAATGCCACAATAAATTTAATTAATAAAGAAAATAATAAGATACTATACAAAAAAGTTACAGATAAAAATGGTATAGTAAAAATAAAGAATTTAGAAGGCGGTTCATATTGTATAAAAGAAATAGAGGCCCCATCTGGTTATAAAAAAGATGAAAAACCTTTATGTTTTGAACTTGAAAAAGAAAACGAAGTAATAAAACTCAGTATGACAAATGAAAAATTAGTAAAAACACCAAACACCTACAAAAAAGTTGCAAATATAGCTTTTGTAGTAGGAATAATATGCGTAATATCTAGTTCTGGTTATTTAATTTATGCAAAAAGAAAGTAAAGTAATAGCATTTTTACTACTTTTAATAGGTTTTATTCTAATGCATTATAATGCTATAAATAATTCTTGGCATGAAAATACCGAAAATAACAAAATAACTAATTATTTTAAAAATGATTATGATACAGTACCATCAACGAAAAAGAAAAAAATAACAAAAACAATTAATAAATTATCTAATCAAAGTTATATAGGAATCATAGAAATCCCAAAAATAAACCTAAAAAAGGGATTCTATCAAATAAATAGTAAGTACAATAATGTAGCAAATGGTATAGAAGTTTTAAAAGAATCAATATTCCCAGAAAAAACAAATAGCACATTAATCTTAGCCTCCCATAGTGGAAATTCAAAAGTATCACATTTTAAAGATTTAATTTATTTAACAAAAAACAACTTAGTATATATTTATTACAAAAACACAAAATACATATACAAAATAGAAGAATGTTATAAAACAAATAAAAATGGTTATATAAAAATAAAACCACATAAAAAAGGAAGAAGATTAATACTTACAACATGTAAAAATGATGAACTAGATAAACAATATACCTGTTATGCTACAAATATAAAAGAAAGGAATTAAGAATATGAAATATGATGATAAAAAAGGTGATATCGTTCCATTATTTGAACGTCCAACAATCACCGGAAAAGATATAAAAGAATATTTAGATTATGATAAGAAAGGTTATATAATATCAGCATTTATAAAATTAGCAACTGATATAAATATTAGTAGTGTAGAAAGACAAGGAGAAGAATTAAAATATTTATGTTATGGTATAGACAAAAATGGTAAGCCTGCAAAAATAGAAGCCGAAGTAGATGAACTAACCATATACTGCACCGTAAATGACGAATATAAATATAAAGTACTTTTAAATTTTAATAAGGAAAAGCCATATTAAAAGAGCAAAACCATGCACTAAAAAATAAATATAAATGCAAATTTTTAGACCAAATTATGTTATTTTATCAAAAACAGAAATTCAAATGAAAATTAACGGAAAATAAATATAAATAAAAAGTAGTATTTCATTTTATCCCATTATGTAGTATAATTATATTGATTTATGCAAGGAGGGATAATATGAGTGGACATTCTAAATGGTCAACTATAAAAAGAAAAAAAGGATTAATAGATGCAGAAAGGGGAAAAATATTTCAAAAATTAACTAAAGAAATATACGTAGCAGCTAAAAATGGAGATCCAAATGTAGAAAGTAATCCATCACTAAGAATGATAGTAGACAAAGCTAAAGCTGCTAACATGCCAAAAGATAGAATACAAGCAGCAATAGACAAAGCAAGTAAAAGTGCCGGAGGAGAAGACTACGAGTTTGTTAGATATGAAGGCTATGGCCCAAATGGAGTGGCAATTATGGTAGATTGCTTAACAGACAATAGAAATAGAACAGCATCAATGGTAAGAAGTACCTTTACAAAACGTGGAGGAAATCTAGGAACAGATGGTTCAGTAAGTTACATGTTCGAAAGAAAAGGAGTTATAGTATTACCTAATACATATGACGAAGAAAAACTTATGAATATTGCTCTTGAAAACGATGCTTTAGACTTTGTATCTTTAGATGATTCATACGAAATATATACTACATTTGAAGATTTTATAAAAATGAACAAAGCTCTAGAAGAAGCCGGAGTAACAGAATTTATTATGAATGAAGCAAGATATATACCTGCTAATTATATTTCATTAGATGAAGAAAAAGCAAATAAAATCTTAGCATTAGTAGAAACGCTTGAAGATTTAGAAGATGTACAAGATGTATATCATAATTTAGAAGTTTAATATGTTTGAGAGATTAGAACTTTTAGTTGGTAAAGAAGCTTTAAATAAAATACATAATACAAGCATTCTTGTAATAGGTTTAGGTGGTGTTGGAGGTTACGTTACAGAATCATTGATAAGATCAGGTATAGAAAACATAACAATAGTTGATTATGATACTATTGACGAAAGCAACATTAATAGACAGATAATAGCTTTACAAAACAATATAGGTAAATTAAAAACAGATGAATTCGAAAAACGTATTTCAAACATAAATAAAAATGTCAAAGTAGAAAAAAAGAATTTATTTATTGATGAAAATAATATAGATAGCTTATATAATAAAAATATAGACTATGTCATTGATGCTTGTGATACTATAAATACAAAAAAACTTATCATTGATAGATGTATAAAAAACAATATAAAGTTTATAACTTGTATGGGAACTGGAAAAAGAATAAATCCATCAAAACTCATGATAGGAGATTTAAAGGATACCAACTATGATCCTATTGCAAAAAAACTTAGAAAATATGTAAAAGACAGTGGAATAACACAAAAAGTTATCTGTTGCTATTCAAAAGAAAAGCCACTAAAATATAGCAAAAAAATAATAGCATCAAATAGTTTTGTTCCACCATCAGCAGGACTTTTAATAACAAGTTATGTTATAAGAGATATATGTGGTTTAAAGGAAGCAAAATATTAATAATTAAGATAGAAAAATAAGACAAATATTTATCTGTTAATTTGTGTTTTTTCGTTCTTTAATTTATAAAAATTAATTTATAGTTTGGAGGTAATTAATATGAATAATTTATTTAATTTAGAAGGAAAAGTTGTAGTAGTTACTGGGGCTTCATCAGGGCTTGGAAAAAGTGCTGCTCTTATGTATGCAGACTATGGTGCAGACGTTGCTGTACTTGGAATTGATATAGACCAACTTTCTTTAGTAAAAGAAGAAATAGAAAAGAAAGGCAAAAAGGCCTTAGCAATTAAATGTGATGTTACAAACGAAATAGAAGTAAAAAATGCAGTAAACACAGTTTTAAAAGAATTTTCACATATAGATATTCTACTTAATAATGCTGGAGTAGCAGTACCAGGTGGAGTAGAAACTTTGACCGAAGATGAATGGGATAAATCCTTTAATGTTAATGTAAAAGGAATGTACTTACTCAGTAAATATATAATACCAGGTATGAAAAAACAAAAATATGGAAAAATAGTAAACATCGCTTCAGTGAATGCCATAATAGCAGATAAAGATGATACATTTATTAGACATAGTTACAATGCCTCAAAAGCTGCAGTACTTGGACTTACTACAGGAATGGCTTGTTCATATGCAAAATATGGAATAACAGTAAACGCCATAGGACCAGCACTATTTAAAACCGGTATGACAGAAAACACATTATTTAAATCAGAAAAATTTCTAAACGGCTACAATATGTTAAATCCTAGTAGTAGGCCAGGAAAAGAAGGGGAACTTAATGGAACAATTCTATATTTATCAAGTGATGCTTCAAGTTATACCGAAGGGCAATTTATAGTAGTAGATGGAGGGGGTTCACTTGTTTAAATGAAGACTCATACCCATTTTGGAATCTATGGCCTACTAATAGAAAATAACAAAATCCTATTAATAAACAAAGCAAATGGTCCTTACAAAGTAAAACTAGACTTACCAGGAGGATCCCCAGAATTCGGAGAAAAACCAGTAGAAACCTTACACAG
Source organism: Lachnospiraceae bacterium (assembly GCA_963632645.1). Lineage (GTDB taxonomy): Bacteria > Bacillota_I > Bacilli_A > RF39 > UBA660 > UMGS1449. Next base: position 6,075 of record CAVGVM010000068.1, read on the forward strand.
AGAAATAAAAGAAGAAACCGGTATCACAGTCCTAAATCAAGAACTATTTGACATAGATTCAGTGCTACCAGATTGGAATCATAACAAAGAAATAATAAAAGTTCATCACACCGGAGCATTTTATAAAATAACAAACTATACAGGAAATATAAAAACAAGCATAGAATTAGATGATAAAAATGACGATTCCAAAGGTGCTATGTTTTACGATATAAAAAATTTAAATAAAGACAATTTATCAGACATTACTATTTTAGAACTTAACAAACTAGGTTATCTAAAATAGTTTTCTTTTTAGGGAGGAAAAAATGGAAAATAAAATAATAGTACACTCCATAATAAAATATAACAACAAATACCTAGTAACAAAAAGATCAAAAAACGAAAACGTCTATAAAGAGTACTGGGATATACCTAGAGGCCTTGCAAATCTAGGCGAAACACCAAGAGAAGCCCTAATAAGAGAAGTAAAAGAAGAAATACTAAACCCAATAAAAAAAGGTTGGCTAAGACAATCACATTCCAAAGCATTTGACAAGTTTTTAAAATTATAAAAGGATTAAACCATGAAAATATACATAATAGGATCACCAGGATCAGGAAAAACAACCCTTGCAAAAGTATTAAGCAAAAGATACAACATAAAACATTACGAACTAGATTGTATAGTTTATGATGATAACAACAATCATAGAAAAAGAACCAAAGAAGAAATAGAAAAACTATTTTCTAACATACTAAAAAACAAATCATTTATAATCGAAGATGTTGGAAGGAATAAATTTAAAAAAGGACGAGAAACTTGCGAAAAAATATACTATATCAAACTAAAAAAACCTGAAATATACAAACACATAATAAAAAGATGGTTAAAACAAAGACTAGGTAAAGAAAAATATAATTACCCACCTACAATAAACCAATTCTTTGGAACTATAAAAGACGTCAAAAATTACTCAAAAATAGAAAAAACAAGATTATCAGAACTTAACAAATATAAAGATAAAATAACATTCTTAAATAAAAAAGAATTAAATAACTTACTTAAGGAGTGATAATTTATGAAAATATATATTATGGGTTCAACCGGCGCAGGCAAATCAACACTTGCAAAAGCATTAAGCAAAAAGTATAATATAGACTATTACGAACTCGATAAACTAGTATACTATAAAGATAACATAACAAAACACAGAAAAGATGAAGAAATAGCAAAAGATTTTAATAAAATACTAAAACAAGATTCCTTTATAATCGAAGACATAGGAAGAGAAAGATTTAAAAAAGGAAGAGACATTTGTGATAAAATATATTACATAAAATTAAATAAAGCCAGAATATACAAACAAATGATTAGTAGATGGTTCAAACAGCTAAAAGGAAAAGAAGACTACAACGTAAAACCAACAATCAAAAACTTTTTCAAAAACCTAAAAGACGTAAACCTATACTCAAAACTAGAAAAAGATATAATAAAATCACTAGAAAATAATAAAGAAAAAGTAGCCTTTCTAAATAAAAAAGATATAAATAAAATACTAAAAGGAGACAATATATGAAAGAAGAAAACGAAGTAACCATAGAAACCTCATACACACTAGAAGAACTAAAAAAATACTCAAGAAAAACAACTTTAAACTAAAAGAAACATACGACGTAAACGATATTTATATGATAGACAAAAACTATCTAAAAGAAAAAGATTATTTAAAACTCCTAAACCATTCCTTACTATTAAGATATGTTATTCTAGAAAATAAAGAAAAGAAACTAATTACTAAAAAAGAAAAAGAATATAACAAGCAAAAAGAAATAATAAAACAAAGCAAAGTAGATTTAAAAGTACAATCTCTATAAGAAGCAAAAACCTTTTTAGAAGCCTTAAATTATCAAGAATTAATAAGAATAAATGATCACCTACTAGTATATGCCAATGATGAAGATGAACTTTGTATTCAAATAGTAAACAATAAACATATTTATATCGAAATAGAAAGCAATTGCGAATTTATAAACAAAATATATAGCACTGTAGAAGAAATGAAAGAAGTTTTTAAAAAATATGATATCAAAATAAAAAATAATAATTATTTTGCAAAAAAAGCAGAAATAGAACTTATAGAAAGAGGTATATAATATGAAAAATAAAATAACATTTGTAACTGGTAATATGACTAAACTTAAAAGTGCCAGAAAAGTTTTAGAACCACTCGGAATCAAGGTAGATAATAAAAAAATGGAAACAATCGAAATACAAGCAGATGATGTTGAAGACGTAGCAAAATTTTCAGCAAAATGGGCCAGTGAAAAACTAAAATGTACTGTTTTAAAAAATGATTTAGGATTATTCGTCGAAGCATTAAATGGCTTTCCCGGTGTTTACACCCATTACGTTGATGATACCCTAGGAGAAGAAGGATTACTAAAATTAATGGAAGGTAAAGAAAACAGAAAAGCATACTTTAAAGAAGTTTTAGCCTACTGCGAATACGGAAAAGAACCAGTTACCTTTACAGGAATAACCAAAGGAACAATATCAATAAAAAAACAAGGACAATATGGCTGGAGTTGGGACTTTATATTTATTTCAGATGGAAAACAAGATACCCTAGGATGCTATAACGATGATGAAAGATGGAAACTATGGGATACAAACAACTACAAAAAACTAGCAGAATATCTACAACAAAAAAATTAATGGAGCAATATCATGAAAAAAAATATAAATAAAATTCTTAATAATTACTACACAAATGAGTATAACGAACAAGATAGATTAATAAAAGATAAAGTTCACAATATAGAATTTATCACAACCACAACCTATATAGATAAGTATTTAAAAGAAAATGATAAAATCCTAGACGTCGGAGCAGGCACAGGAATATACTCACTATACTATGCAGACAAAGGTTACGAAGTCCATGCTATTGACTTAGTAAAAAGTAACATTGAAAAATTAAAAAGCCAAAAAACAAACAACATGAAATTAAGTGCTACCGTAGGAAACGCTCTTGATTTATCAATATATAAAGAAAATTCCTTTGACATAACCTTAGTTCTAGGGCCCTTATACCATTTATTTAAAAAAGAAGAATTTACAAAAGTAATAAACGAAGCAAAAAGAGTTACCAAACCCAAAGGAAAAATTTTCCTAGCCTTCATTCTATTCGATTTAACAATGCTAACCTGGGGTTTCAAAAACAAAAATATTTACTCAGAATATGCTAACAACAAAATGGTTTCAAAAAACTTTAAACCAAACAACAACGAAAAATACATATTCTACATGAGCACCATACAAGAATTAAAAACATACTTCAAAGAAAAGAACTTAAATGTAATAAAATACGTTGCAACAGATGGAATAGGAAGAATAATAAAAGATGAAATAAATAATATGACCAAAGATGAATATAAAATATATTTAGATTACCACCTTTCCATATGCGAAAGAGAAGATTTAATGGGTTACAGTGGACATATCCTAACAATCATTGAAAACGAAAAATAAAAATAAAAAAAACCTAAAATAAAAGAATATAAAATAAATAAGAAAATACACAACCAAAATAAAACAAAAAATAAATATCAAAGAACAAAAAATAAAATAAAAAACAAAATAACAAATAACAAAAACAACAACCAAAACAAAGAATAAAAACCACCTTAAAACAACTTTCAAAACAAAACCAGAACCAGAAAGTGGTGATAATATGAAAAATAACGAATCATTTTATCTAGAAGAACCAACCATAAAAAGAAAACAAGAAGCAATTGACTTAATCAAAGAATTTAAAGATTACAATTCAGAAGTTGCAGGCTCATCATTCTTAGACAAAAAAATAGATAATTATGAAAACTGGTTAGAATTCCTAGAAAAAATAAAAAATAATAATGATGAAAACCTTTCGCCAGGAATACAATATTTCCTAATAAGAAAAAAAGATAATAAAATACTAGGGCTAATAA
>CAVGVM010000069.1:0-10643 GCA_963632645.1 Lachnospiraceae bacterium
AGGGTTGTTAAGAAGGTTCTTGACTCTGCTATAGCTAATGCTGTTAATAATAATGGTTTTGATAAGGATAAATTATATATTAAAACTGCTGTAGTTGATCAAGCTTCTACACTAAAAAGAAGGGTACCGGGTTCTCGTGGTAAGGTAGATAAATTCTATCATAGAAGATCACATGTAACTATTGTGGTATCAGAAAGGTAATTTAGGAGGTTATTTATGGGACAAAAAGTTAGTCCAACTGGACTTAGAATCGGAGTTAATAAAGATTGGGAATCTAAATGGATGGCTCCTAAAAAAGATTTTGCTAAATATTTAAGTAATGATATTAAAATTCGTGAATATTTAGAAAAGAATTTAAAAGATGCTGGTGTTTCTAAAATAGAAATTGAAAGAAATAGTAAAAGATGTGAAGTTATTATTCACACTTCTAAACCAGGTGTTGTTATTGGACGTGGTGGAGAAGAAATTAAAGTTTTGAAAAATAAACTTTCTAAACTTGTTGATGAAAATATTAATGTTTCAATTATGGATGTTAAGAATATTGATTTGAATGCTACTTTAGTTGCTCAATCAATTGCTAAACAAATTGAAGCTCGTGCACCATTTAGAGCTGCTCAAAAGAAAGCTATTAGAGCTGCTATGAAGGCTGGAGCTAAAGGTATTAAGACTTTGGTTTCTGGAAGACTTAATGGTGTTGAAATGGCTAGAAGTGAAGGTTATTCTGAAGGAAATGTTCCTTTGCATACAATCCGTGCTGATATTGATTATGGATTTGCTGAAGCACTTACTACTTATGGTAAGCTTGGTGTTAAAGTATGGATTAATAAAGGAGAAATCTTACCTTCTAAACGTGAAGAAAAAGGAGGTAATTAATTATGTTAATACCGTCTAGAACAAAATATAGAAGAGTACATAGATTAAAGTACGAAGGAAGAGCTAAAGGTAATACTGAACTTCATTTTGGAGAGTATGGACTTATGGCTCGTGAAGGTGCTTGGATTACTAATAATCAAATCGAAGCTGCTCGTGTTGCTATGACTCGTTATATGAAGCGTGGTGGTAAAGTATTTATTAATATTTTCCCACATATGCCTAAGACTGCTAAACCACTAGAAGTTCGTATGGGATCTGGTAAAGGTGCTGTTGATAAATGGGTAGCAGTTGTTAAAGAAGGAAAAATAATGTTTGAAATATCTGGTGTTTCTGAAGAAGTTGCCAGAGAAGCACTTAGACTTGCTTCACATAAATTGCCAATAAAAACTAAATTTGTAAAAAAAGAAGATATGGGTGGTGAAAACGCATGAAAATGGAAGAATTAAGAAAACTATCCACTGAAGAATTAAATAATAAGATAAAAGAAAATAAAGAAGAATTATTTAATTTGCGTTTCCAACAAGCAACAGGTAATTTAGAAAAACCTGTTAGACTTAGAGAACTAAGAAAACAAGTAGCAAAAATGAAAACAATAATTCGTGAACGTGAATTAGAAAAGGTGGAGGAGTAACATATGAAAGATACAGTTAAAAAAGAACTTGTAGGAAGAGTTGTAAGTGATAAGAATGATAAAACTATTACTGTACTTGTAGAAACTTATAAGAAACATCCAAAGTATGGTAAGAGAGTTAAATATAGTAAAAAATATACTGCTCATGATGAGACTAATAAGGCTAAAATGGGAGATAGAGTAAGAATAGTTGAAACTAGACCTTTATCTAAAACTAAAAGATTCTATTTAGCTGAAATAGTTGAAGAAAGTGTAATACTATAAGGAGGTATTTGTTATGGTTCAACAAGAAACTCGTTTAAAAGTCGCTGACAATTCTGGTGCTCGTGAACTACTTGTTATTAGAGTGCTTGGAGGAAGTAAAGTTAAATTTGGTAATATTGGTGATGTTGTAGTAGGTACTGTTAAGAAGGCTACTCCTAATGGTACTGTTAAAAAAGGTAAAGTAGTTAAGGCTGTTGTAGTAAGAACAGTTAAAGGAGTTCGTCGTGAAGATGGTTCATATATAAAATTTGATGATAATGCATGTGTAATAATTAAGGATGATAAGAGTCCTGTTGGTACTCGTGTATTTGGACCAGTTGCTAGAGAAATTCGTGATAAAGGTTACATGAAAATAGTATCTCTTGCAAAAGAAGTATTATAGGGAGGTCTTTTATGAAACTTAAAGTTGGAGATAAAGTTAGAGTAATGTCTGGAAAAGATAAAGGTAAAGAAGGAAAAATTACTCATACTTTTAAGAATGAAAACAAGGTAATAGTTGAAGGTATCAATTTAGTTAAGAAACATGTTAAACCTGATAATGCTAATAAAACTGGCGGTATCATTGAAGTAGAAGCTAAATTAGATGCTTCAAATGTTATGATTTTAGATAAGAAAACAAATAAACCTACAAGAATTTATCATGATGTAGATAAGAAAACAAATAAAAAAGTTAGAGTGGGTAAATCCCGCGAAAAACTTGATTAGTTGGAAGGAGGGTATTTATGAACCGCCTAAAAGAAAAATATGTTAAGGAAATAGTTCCTAGTTTAAAAGAAAAAATAGGATATAAGTCTGTTATGCAAGTTCCAAAATTAGATAAGATAGTTATTAATATTGGTGCTGGTGATGCTGCTCATAATTCTAAAGTATTAGATGCTTGTATGCATGATTTGGAAGCAATTACTGGACAAAAACCTGTTATAACTAAGGCTCATAAATCAATTGCAGGATTTAAGATTCGTGAAGGACATAATATTGGTTGTAAGGTTACTTTAAGAGGAGAAAATATGTATAACTTCTTAGATAAACTTATAGCAGTTGCACTTCCACGTGTTAGAGATTTTAGAGGTTTATCTTCTAAAGCATTTGATGGTAGGGGTAATTATACTATTGGTATTAAAGAACAACTTATCTTCCCTGAAATTGAATTTGATGATGTTGTTAAGGTAAGAGGTATGGATATTGTACTTGTTACTACTGCTAAAACAAATGAAGAAGCTCATGAACTTTTAAAGGAACTAGGAATTCCTTTTAGAAAGTAGGGAGGCATATTATGGCAAAGAAAAGTATGATAGCGAAAGCTAATAAAAAACAAAAATTCAAAGTACGTGAATATACTCGTTGTAATAGATGTGGTAGACCTCACAGTGTACTTAAAAAATATGGGATTTGTAGAATTTGCTTTAGAGAACTTGCAAGTCGTGGACAAATTCCAGGAGTAAAAAAATCAAGTTGGTAGGCAAAGAAGGAGGAATTTATTATGGTAGTAACTGACCCAATTGCTGATATGCTTACGAGAATTCGTAATGCTAATGCTAATAAAAATAAAGAAGTATCAATGCCTGTATCAAAAGTAAAATCTGAAATTGCTAAAATATTAAAAGATGAAGGGTTTATTGAAAATTATAAAATTCGTAATGATAAACCTCAAGGTACTTTAATTTTAACACTTAAATATACAAATAAAAAAGAAAGGGTTATTACTGGACTTAAACGTATTTCTAAACCAGGACTTAGAGTTTATACTAAAGCTGATGAAGTACCAAAAGTACTTAATGGATTTGGTATAGCAATTATATCTACTTCTAAAGGTATTATGACTGATAAAGAAGCTAGAAAGAATGCTCTTGGTGGAGAAGTAATGGCTTATATTTGGTAATAGGTGATTAAAATGAGTAGAATAGGTAATAGAATAATAGCAATTCCAGAAGGTGTTACTGTTTCAGTAAACGATGGATTAGTTTCTGTTAAGGGATCTAAAGGAGAACTTAATTTAGAACTTAATAAACTTATCGATGTTGAAGTTAAAGATAATACAGTTGTTGTAACAAGAAAAAATGAATCAATTCCTGCTAAACAAATGCATGGGACTACTAATGCTAATATAAGAAATATGATACTAGGTGTTTCAGAAGGTTTTTCTAAATCTTTAGAAATAATTGGTGTTGGTTATAGATTTAATCTTAAAGGAAATGTTCTTGTAGTTAATGCTGGGTATTCTCATCCTGTTGAACTTGAAGTTCCAGAAGGATTAAGTCTTGAGGCTAAAGGTAATAATCAAATTACTGTTTCTGGTATTAGTAAAGAAAAAGTAGGAGAATTTGCGGCTAACATTCGTAAGGTAAGAAAACCTGAACCTTATAAAGGAAAAGGTATTCGTTATGTTGGTGAATATGTTAGACGTAAGGAAGGTAAGAAAGCTAAGTAGGTAGGAGGTTAATTATGATAAAAAAAGAATCACGTAATAAAATGCGTAAAATTAGACATGAAAGAATTAGAAAACAAATCATAGGAACTAAAGATATACCTAGACTTAATGTTTATCGTTCTAACAATAATATTTATGCTCAAATTATTGACGATGAAAAAGGAGTTACTTTAGCAGAAGCATCTTCTATGAAAATGAAAGGTAATAATACTGAAATTGCTGCTAAGGTTGGTGAAGATATTGCAAAAGAAGCTAAGAAAGCTAAAATAACTAAGGTAGTATTTGATCGTGGAGGATATCTATATCATGGACGTGTAAAAGCACTTGCTGATGCTGCTCGCGAAAATGGTTTAGAATTCTAATAGGAGGTAAAATTATGCAAAAGAGAAGAAATAATCGTCCTGCTAAGATGTATGATGAAATCGTATTAGATACTAAAGCCGTTGTTAAAGTAACAAAGGGTGGTCGTCAAAGAAGATTTCAAGCTGTTGTTTTAGTTGGAGATAAAAAAGGTCTTGTTGGTTTAGGTATTGGAAAGGCTAATGAAATTTCAGAAGCTGTTAAAAAAGCAAGACAAGATGCTAATAAAAATATGGTTAGAGTACCTATTGTAGATGGAAGAACAATCGCACATGAAACTAGATATAATGAAGGAGCAACTAAAGTTATAATTAAACCTGCTTCAGCAGGTACTGGACTTGTTGCTGGTAGTGCTGTTAGATCAGTACTTGAAATTGCTGGATACCACGATATTATTTCAAAATCACTTGGAGCTAGAACTAAAATAAATATGGCTAGAGCTACTATTAAAGCTTTACAATCAATTAAGACTATTGATGAAGTTTGTGCAGCTCGTGGAAAAACTAAAGAGGAGATTTTAGGATAATGGAACTTAATAAATTACCAAAGAGTGCTACTCATAGAAGTAAAAGAGTAGGACGTGGACCAGGTAGTGGTCTTGGAAAAACAAGTGGTCGTGGTGAAAATGGACAAAAATCTAGAAGTGGTGCTTCAATTCCAGCAGTATTTGAAGGTGGACAAACTCCACTATTTAGAAGACTTCATAAAAGAGGATTTTCTAATGCTAAATTTAAGACTAGATATGCTACTATAAATGTTAGTGATCTAAATAAATTTAATGATGGCGATGTTATTACTCCAGAACTTTTAAAAGAACTTGGAATTGTTAAAAAACAACTTTCAGGTATTAAAGTTTTAGGAAATGGTACTTTAGAAAAAAAATTAACAATTAAGGCACATAGATTTACTGAAAGTGCTCTTAAGAAAATAGAAGAATCAGGTAGTAAAGCAGAGGTGATTTAAGATGTTTAAAAATCTTAAACAGCTATTTACTAAAAAGAATAAAGATTTAAGAAAAAGATTATATTTTACAATTGCAGTACTTACTTTATATATAATTGGTACAGGAATAGAAATTCCAGGTACTTCTGCTGTAACTAAGAATCTTGGATTTTTGGAACTTTTAAATGTTATGGGTGGTGGAGCACTTAAGAATTTTTCTATATTTGCTTTAGGGGTTATCCCTTATATCACTGCTTCTATCGTTATTCAACTTTTACAGATGGATATAGTTCCTTACTTTTCAGATTTGGCTAAACAAGGACATGCTGGGAAGCAAAAGTTAAATCAAATTACTAGATATCTTGGTATTGCGTTTGCATTTTTCCAAGGTTATGCAATGAGTTATGCTTTTCTAGGAAGTTCTTATACAGTTCTTAATTATATAGAGGTAGCATTTATAATGACTGCTGGTACGGCTTTCCTATTGTGGCTTGGTGATCAAGTTACTCAAAAGGGATTTGGTAATGGTATTTCACTTATTATCATGGCTGGTATAGTGGCTTCACTTCCAACTACTATGATTACAGCATTTAATAATTTAGTTGATTTAAGTACTACTAGTTCTATTATTGCTGGTGGTGCTAAGTTCTTACTATTTGTTATTGTTTGTATCTTAGTTGTTATAGGTGTTGTATTTGTTGAAGGTGCTGCTAGAAGAATAAGTATTCAATATGCAAATAAATCTACTGCAAGTTTAGGTAAACAAACTTATATGCCTATTAAGATAAATTCAGCAGGAGTTATTCCAGTAATTTTTGCTTCTAGTTTACTTGCAGTTCCTGTTACAATTGCTCAATTTGTTGATAATGAAGCATTTTCTAATTTTGTAAATTCTTATATTAATTATACTACTCCAGTAGGGTTAGTACTTTATGTTATTTTAATTGTATTCTTTGATTATTTTTATACTTTTGTTCAAATGAAACCTGAGCAAATGTCTAAAAATTTAAAGGATAATGGTGGTTATATTCCTGGTATTAGACCTGGTAAGGCTACTGAAGATTATTTATCTAAGATGCTTATTAAGCTTACTACTGCTGGATCTGTATTTCTTGCTATAATTGCAGCATTTCCTATTTTAATTAATATGTTAACTGATTTACCATCATCTGTTTCTATTGGTGGTACTGGACTATTAATCGTTGTTGGTGTTTCTATTGAAACTTATAAACAACTTGAAAGTAGTTTACTTAGTAGAGGTTATAATGCTCATGCTGGTGTTAAAAGGAGGGCAAGAAGATAATGAAAAATGTTATATTAATTGCCCCTCCTGCTGCCGGTAAGGGTACTTTAGCTAAGAAATTGGTTGATTCTTTAGGATATGTTCAATTATCTACGGGAGATATGCTTAGAGAACAAGCTAAAGAAGATGAGAATTTACGTAATATGATGAAAACTGGTAAACTTATTGATGATAAAACAGTTTTTAAAGCACTTGAGGCTAAGCTAAATAAATTAGGAGATACTCCATATATATTGGATGGATTTCCTCGTACTGTTAATCAAGCTGTTATGTATGATGAATTGCTTCATTCTATGAATAAAGATCTAGGAGTGGTAATTTATTTAGATGTAGACAAGGAAGAACTTAAGAATAGGGTTATAACTAGACTTGTTTGTCCTAGTTGTAAGGCTTCTTATTCAACTAGAAATGAAAATCTTTTTCCTAAGGAAAAGGGATTGTGTGATAATTGTAAGGTAGAACTTATTCAAAGAGAAGATGATAAGGAAGAAGTATTTAATATGAGATATGATGAATATTTAGAAAAAACTTCTCCACTTATTGATTATTATGAATCTAAGGGTTTGCTTGTTAGAGTAAATGATGTAGATGCTGATATAATATTTGATAAGGTTTCATCTTTAGTGAGGAATGCTTAATGATTTCTATAAAGAGTGATAGAGAGATAGAACTTCTTAGAATAGCAGGTAATATTGTTTATCAGACTCATCAGTATTTAAAGGATTTTATAAAACCTGGTATTACTACTGGTGAGCTTGATAGACTTGCTGAGGAGTTTATTAGAAGTAAAGACGCTACTCCTTCTTTTAAGGGATATGAAAGTTTTCCAGCTTCTATATGTACTAGTGTTAATCATCAAGTTGTACATGGAATTCCTGGTAAACTTAAACTTAAAAAAGGAGATATAATATCTATTGATATTGGGGCTTGTTATAAGGGTTATCATGGTGATAGTGCTTGGACTTATCCAGTTGGAGATATTTCTAAGGATAAGGAATATTTGCTAGAACATACTGAAAAATCTTTATTTATGGGTCTTGCTGAGATAAAGCCTGGTAATAGAATTGGGGATATCTCTTATGCAATAGAGAGTTATGCTACTGAATATGGTTTAGGAGTTGTTAAAGAACTTGTAGGTCATGGAGTAGGTACTAGTGTTCATGAGGATCCAGATGTTCCTAATTTTGGAGAAAAGGGGACTGGTCCTAGACTCAAAAAAGGTATGGTTATAGCTGTTGAACCAATGCTTAATTTAGGTAGTCCAAATATTGTTATGTTAGATGATGATTGGACAATTGAAACTGAAGATTATAGTCCATCAGCACACTTTGAACATACAGTAGTTGTTACTGATGATGGATACGAAATTTTGACAGGAGTGATGCGTAATGGCAAAGAGTAATGTAATCGAAGTTGAGGGAAAAGTTTTAGAGGTAATTCCTGGTGGAAATTTTAAAGTGGAATTATCAAATGGTCATGTTATCGAGGCTCACGTTTCTGGAAAGATGAGAATGAATTATATTCGCATTGCTCTAGGTGATAAAGTTATGATCGAACTTTCTCCATATGATTTAACACGTGGGCGTATAACCTATAGAAAGTAGGAGGGATAAAAATGAAAGTTAGTGCATCAGTAAAGAAAATTTGTCCTAAGTGTAGGATAATTAAACGTAAAGGAAAAGTAATGGTTATTTGTGAAAATCCAAAACACAAACAAACTCAAGGTTAGTAAGGAGGAAAATTATGGCTCGTATTAAAGGTGTTGAAATACCAAATGATAAGAAAATTGTTATATCTTTAACTTATATTTATGGGATTGGTAGAACTACTGCTAAAAAGATAATTGAAGCAGTTAAGCTTGATCCTAATAAAAGAACTAAAGATTTAAGTAATGAGGAACTTGGTTTAATTCGTGAAGAATTAGGTAAGTATATCACAGAAGGTGATTTAAGACGTCAAGTTTCTATGGATATTAAAGCAAAAATGGAAATTGGTTCTTACCAAGGAATTCGTCATAGAAGAGGATTACCTGTAAGAGGTCAAAGAACTAGTAGAAATGCTCATACTCGTAAGGGTAGAGGGAAAGTTGTTGCTAATAAAAAGAAATAATTTAATAATATTAAGTTTAAGGAGGTTAAACTATGGCTTATAAACAAAGAAAAAGAAAAGTTAAAAAGAACGTTCCTGAAGGTGTTGTACATATTCATGCAACATTTAATAATACAGTTGTAACTATTACTGATAAAGAAGGAAATGTTATTACATGGGCAGCTCCTGGAGCAGTTGGTTTTAAAGGTAGTAAGAAATCTACTCCATATGCTGCTGGAATTGCTGCTGAAAAGGCTGCTAAAGAAGCATATGATATGGGTATGCGTAAAGTTAATGTAGTTGTTAAGGGTGTAGGTCCTGGTAGAGATACTGCAGTTAGATCACTTGAAGTTGCAGGACTTGAAGTTATGTCAATTTCTGATGTTACTCCAATTCCACATAATGGATGTCGTCCACCTAAGAGACCACGTAACTAATAAAAGGAGGGGAACCTATGATTCAATTTGAAAAACCAAATTATAAAATTACAGATTATGTAGAAAAAAATAATTATGGAAGATTTGAACTAGAACCACTTGAAAGGGGTTTTGGTTATACTATTGGGAATGCTCTTAGAAGAGTAATGTTATCTTCACTTCCTGGTAGTGCTATTACTAGTGTTAAGATAGATGGAGTTTTACATGAATTTCAAACTATTGAAGGTGTAATTGAAGATGTAACTACTATTGTTCTTAATTTGAAGGATGTAGTTATTAAGAAACATTGTAAAGAAGATAAAGTAATTAGAGTTTCTGCTTCTTCTGAAGGAGTAGTTACTGCGGGGGATTTTATCTGTGATGCAGATGTTGAAGTTCTTAATAAAGATAAGGTTATTGCAACCCTTGCTAAGGGTGGAAAACTTGATATGGAAATGACTGTATCTTCTGGAAGAGGTTATGTTCGTGCTGAAGAAAATAAAAAACTTCTTGAAGATAAAAAGATTGGAGTTATTGCTATTGATTCACTTTATTCTCCAATTGAAAGAGTTGCATATGAAGTACAAGATGCTCGTGTTGGACAAGATGAAAGTTATGATAAATTAGTTATGGAAGTATGGACTAATAGTTCTATCAAACCAGAAGAAGCTATAGCACTTGCTGGTAGGATTCTAATTGAACATTTGGAACTTGTTACTAAGTTAGATGATATTGCAGATGTTTCTGGAATGATGATTGAAAAGAAAGAGGATCCTAAACAAAAAGCTTTAGAGACTGCAATTGAAGATTTAGATTTCTCTGTTCGTGCTTATAACTGTTTAAAAAGAGCAGGAATTCATACTTTACAAGATTTAGTTAATAAATCTGATGCTGAAGTTATGAAAATTAGAAATTTAGGTAAGAAATCATTGAAAGAAGTTCTTGATAAGGTTAAAGAACTTGATCTTACTTTAAGAGATGACGATTAAACGAAAGGAGTATTACAATGAGAAAGTTAGGTGTAGACAATAAGCATAGAAGAAGCATGTTAGCTAATCTTACTATTGATCTTATTATGAATGGAAAAATTGAAACTACTGAGGCTAGAGCTAAGGAAACTAGAAGATGTGTTGAAAAGATGATTACTTATGCTAAGAATGGATCTTTAGTTTCTCGTAGAAAGGCTGCAGCGTTTTTAATGAATAATAAAGCTGCTGTTAAGAAGTTGTTTGATGAACTTGCTCCTCGTTACAAGGATCGTAATGGTGGATATACAAGAATTTTAAAACTTGATGAAAGACGTGGAGACGACGCTTTAATGGTAATAATTGAACTAGT
>CAVGVM010000070.1:0-2522 GCA_963632645.1 Lachnospiraceae bacterium
TATTATAAATGAAAGAATAGAACTTGCTAAGAAATATTTTTCTAATATAAATATAGATTTAATATATGGCATTAATGGTCAAACATTAAGTTATTTAAAAGATGAATTAGATAAGTTTTTAGAGTTAGATATACCTCATATTTCTATATATAGTTTGATTTTAGAAGAAAATACTATTTTAAAAGTAAAAAATTATAGGGAAATAGATGAAGATTTAAATAGAGATATGTATGATTATATAGTTAATGTTTTAGAAAGTAATGGTTATATTCATTATGAAATAAGTAATTTTTCTAAGGGAGGTTATGAATCAAAACATAATTTATCTTACTGGAATAACAATAAGTATTATGGATTTGGACTTGGTGCTTCTGGATATTTAAATAATTATAGGTATACTAATACTAGGAGTTTAACAAAATACTTAAATGGTGAATATATTTATGATAAAGAGATAATGACTAAGAGAATAGATATGGAAAATTATATGATTTTAGGTTTAAGGAAGACTTGTGGTGTTTCTAAGAGTTGTTTTAAAGATAGATATGGTTATGAAATTAAAGATATTTTTGATATAAGGAGATTAGAAGAAAAAGGAGACTGTTATAAACTAAGAAAGGAGGATATCTATATATCAAATTATATACTAGAAGATTTTATAGATATAGAAGGTAGTTATGAATGATATAGAAAAAGTATATTTAAAAAGAGAGAATGAGAATCCTAATGCTGTATATATGATTTTAAGAGAGTTAAAGAATAATAATTTGGTTATTTTAAAAGAAATAGATACTATTAATGATGAGGAAAATATTAAAGTAGAAGTTATTAATGATTTTAAAAAAGATTATTATCCTATAACAAGTTTACTTGCTAAAGAAAATTATATAGGTAAAACTGGTTATTATGAAGAAATGTGTGAATTAGAACAAATGGTATATGAAACGTTTATTGTTTTGTATCGTGATAAGAATTATGAGCTTATTTATGATGTTTTAGGAGATAGAAACATTGTAAATAATTGTTGTTATGCTAAGGAAACTTTTGTTGAGACTAAACAAAAAACTTATGCAAAGAAAGTAAGATTATAGTAATATTTAAAAATATAAGCGGCTGACTTATATTTTTTTATCTTTTATATCTTTTCTATTAATTTCAAATATTGAAGTGGTACAAAAATGACTAAGTAATTCATTTAACTTATATTTTTTTCATTTTTTCTGCTTATTCCAAGCATTGAACCAATACTAGAGGTTACTAAAATGACTAAGTAATATAGCAAATTAGATATTTTAAAGTTTTCATCAAAGGCTAGAAATGAAAGGATCCAGAATAATATAGTTATAATAAGTCCATATTTAATTCCTTCTAAATAACCTTTTTTATTTGTTTCTTTTCCTAAGAGGTAGGCACCAATAAAGACTGATATAGATGTCATAAAAATAAGGATTATTTTGTATGTATTGGTGTTTATTAAATTGAAGTAATTGAGCATATTTAAGAAGAAAGCAAATATTAAAATTAATCCTAGGGTTATTCCTATACTTATAAAATATTTTTTTATTTTTTCCATAAACTCACCTAATAATTTATATGTAAAGGGGACAAATAATAGTAATATTGATTGACATTTTTCTTCTTTTTTTATAAAATTAAATTAGGAAAATAGGTGAGGTAGATGAAACGAGTAAATAATAAAGGTCAAACATTAGTTGAGTATGTATTAATAATTGCTCTTATTAGTGTTATTGCTATTTCCTTGGTAACACTTCTAGGAGGGTATTTAAAAGATTCTATCACTAAGTCTTCTTGTGAACTTGTCGGAGAGGTTTATGTAAAGGGTGATAAATCTGGGGAAGGACACTGTGTTGATCCAAATGAAGATAAATAATAAGGCTCAAGCACTAGTAGAATTTGTAATAATTTTACCTATTATCTTAATGGTTCTTTTTATAGTAATAGATTTTTCTAATATTTTTTATCAAAAAAATCATTTAGAGAGTGTTACTAATGATGTTGTAGAGTATAAAGAAAATGGTAAGTCTGATGCTTATATAAAAAATGCTATAAAAGATAGTAAGGTTAGTGTTTCTTATAAAACTAAAGAAGATAAATTAAATATTAAATTAACTAAGAAAGTAAATTTGATTACACCGTTCTCATCGCTTTTCTTTGATAATCCTTTTGTTATAAAAACAGAAAGGACTATTCTTTATGAATAATAAAGGTCAAACTCTTGTTTTATTTGTTGTTTTAATTCCACTTTTTCTTGCATTATTTGCGTTTGTTATAGATTCGGCATATATTGTAAGAAAAGATATTGAACTTGAGGGTATTGCTACTTCCTCTCTTAAAAGTGTTATAAAAGATGGAAAAAACATAAATGAAGTAAAACAAGTAATAAAGGAAAATGATAAAAATATTAAAATAATATCTTTGGATGATAGTAGTATTCATCTTGAAAATAAAATAAATCCTATATTTGGAAAGATAGTAGGATATGATAAATATAACTTAGAGAT
>CAVGVM010000071.1:0-8478 GCA_963632645.1 Lachnospiraceae bacterium
ATGGCAAGAAATGAATCAAACAGAAAACCTAATATTAAAAATTTACGTTCACATGCGTTAAATAGTACTAAGAAAAAACAAAAGCTTAACTTACAAGTTGTTACTTTAGAAAACGGTCAAAAAGTTAAATTATCTGCTAAAGAAATAAGAAATATGAAAAAAGCTGCTTAATTAAAGCAGCTTTTTTTATTATAAGTTGTGTATTTTTTCTATATTATCTAGGTTATCTAGTATATATGATGCACTTACTATTATATCTGTGTTAGTTAGTTTGGGTAGTATTTCTTCGTTTACTCCTCCATCTACACTTATTTTGAAGTTTAGGTTTTCTTTTTCTTTTATTTCTTTTAACTTATTTATTTTATTAGTGGTATTTGTTATATATTGTTGACCACTTTTTCCTGGGTGTACTCCCATTACTAAGACTAGTGATATATCTTTTATATCTTTTTTTATGTCATTTATTTCTGTTTCGGGATTTATGGCTAGTCCTGGTTTTATTCCATAACTTTTTATTAGATTTATTGCATCTTTGTAGTCTGGTATTTCTCTATGGATTGTTATGTTGTTTATGTTTAATGTTTTTATTTGTTCGATATATTTTTCTGGATTTTGTACCATTAGATGTATATCATTTTTTTTGGTTGATTGATTTATGTATTTTGTTAGTTCTTTTGGTGATAGGTTTTTATTTTTTACGAATATTCCGTCCATAACATCGAAATGTATATAGTCGGTATTTGAGTTATTTAGTTTGTTTATAAATTCTTTGTAATTTCCTTCTTTTAAAAAGGAGGTTGATACTTCTTTCATTCTCTACCTCTTTTCTAGTAATTTTTTATAATTTTCATATCTTGAAGGTAGGATTGTTTTTCCTACTTCTTTTTTTACCTTGCATTCTTTTTCGTTTATATGCATACAGTTTTTGTACTTACATTTGTTTTTTTGGAATTCTACGAAGGCATCTCTTATGTCTTCATTATTGTATTCTGAAAGATCTAGGGCTGAGAATCCTGGGGTGTCTAGGACTTTCCCTTTGTTTAAGGGAACTAGGGTTACATATCTTGTTGTATGTTTTCCTCGTCCTAGAGCTTCGGATATTTCGTTTGTTTCGAAGTTTAGGTTTTTGTCTAGTTTGTTCATTAGTGTTGATTTTCCTGCACCAGTTTGTCCAGTGAAGACTGTTGTTTTGTTTTTGAACATTTTTTTTATTTTTGATATTTGATTATTGTATACTACTTTGTACCCTAGTTTTTTATAGTAATTTATTACTTTTTTTAAGTTTTTCCATTCTTTTTTTGTTAGTAAATCTTTTTTTGTTAAGCATATTATGGGATTTATACAATTTATTTCACATATTACTAGTAGTTTGTCTAGTAGGTTGTCTGAGAAGTTTGGTTTTTTTAAACTAGTTATTATAAAGGCTTCGTCTATATTGCTTACACTTGGTCTATCTAGTTGGTTTTTTCTGGGAAGAATTTTTTCTATTATTTTTTCATCTTTGTTAAAGATACAGTAATCTCCGACTTTAGGAATTATGGTTTTGTTTTTTAATTTTCCTCTTGCTTTGCAGATATATTCTTTTTCTTGATATGAAACGAAGTAGTCATTACTTATTATTTTTATTATTTGTCCTTTCATAGTCCCTACTCGTTATCTTTTTGATCTTCTGGTTGTGTTGTGTTATTTTGATTATTATTATTGTTATTGTTGTTATTTTGGTTGTTGTTTTTGTTATTTGCTTGGTTGTTATTTTTTGAACTTGTGTCTTCTTTTTTGGCTTTGGAGATTGTTACTGTTAGTTTTCCTCCACTTGATAGGATATCGTTTGGAGATTTTGATTGTTTTATTACTACTCCTTCGTCATATTTGTTTGTTTCTTCATATTTTACTGTTAGTTTTATGTTGTTTTCGTTTGACCAAGTTCTGGCTTCTCCGAGTGTCCAACCTTCGCTTACCATATCTGGGTAATATTTTACTATGTTAGGTATATAAAGGGTTATTTCTGTTCCTTTGTCGACTTCTTCTCCTGGATCTATTGATTGTCCTACGATGTTTTGTGATTCGTCATCACTTACGTTTGTAGCACTGTCTGATTTTTCTATATTTACTTTTAGTCCTTTAAGTTCTAGTTGTGTTTCTATTTTTATGTAGTTTTCTCCAGAGTAATCTTCGATTTTTATTATACTTATTCCTTTAGATACTGTAAGGGTTACTTCGGTTCCTTCTTTAACACTTTTTCCTATTTTGGGATTGGTTTCTATTACTTTTCCTTTATCTATTTTGTCTGATGTTTCTTCGACTGTTTTAGCACTTACTGTAAGTTTTGATCTTTCTAGTTTTTTAGTTGCTTCGGCGACAGTTAGATTTGAAACATCTGGAATGGTTACTTCTGGGACTTTGGTTATCATTGGCAGTATTAGTAGTGCAAATAGTGTTATAACTATTAGTCCTCCGAGTACTGAAGCTAGTATTATTACTTTTTTATTTTTTGGTTTTTTGTCATCTTTTATTTGACTTACGATTCCTTCGTCGGCATTTTCTTTGTCTACTACAACTGGGTCTTCTTCGATTCCTTCGTCATATTTTAGGACGATTGGTGGTTCGTTTTCTCTTTCTTTGTTTAGTGCTGTTAGCAGATCATCGTGCATTTCGTTTGCATTAGCGTACCTGTTTTTAGGATTTTTTGCTGTTGCTTTTACTATTATGTTTTCAATGCTTTGAGGAAGTTCTGGCAGTTCGCTTCTTATTAAAGGAATTGGTTCTTTTAGGTGTTTTAAGGCTATTTCTACGGCGTTATCTCCTCGGAATGGTAATACTCCGGTTAATAGTTCGTACATCATTATTCCTAGGGAATAGACATCACTTTTTAGGGTTGAACCTTTTCCATTTGCTTGTTCTGGAGGAAAATAATGTACTGAACCCATGGCTGAGTTTGTTTGGGTTAACTGAGTTGCATTAAGGGCCATAGCGATACCAAAGTCGGTTATTTTTATTTCTCCGTCATCTTTTATTAGTATGTTTTGTGGTTTTAAATCACGATGGATGATTAGACTATCGTGTGCTACTCCCATGGCACTTGTTATTTGAAGCATTATGTCTACGACTTCTGCTGCTGTTAGTTTTTCTCTCTTTTTTAGGAGTTGTTTTAGGTTTTTTCCTTCGACATATTCCATAACTATGTAATAATCGCCGTCGTCTTCTCCAACATCATATATTTCTACTATATTTGGATGGGAAAGACTTGATGCTGATAAGGCTTCTCTTTGGAAACGTCTTACGAATTTTTCATCAGATGCTAGGTCTCCTCGCAGTACTTTGATTGCTACGTTTCTATCTAATATTGTATCTCTTGCTAAATAAACATTAGCCATACCACCTTCACCAATAGTTTTGATAATTTCATATCTTGAATTAACTTTTTGCCCCTTTACTATCATAGAGAATCACTCTCCTCATTATTCTTTCTTAAATATGCCACGGAAATATTGTCATTTCCTCCTCTGTTGTTGGCTTTTTTTATTAGTTTAAGTACTGTTTCTTCAATACTAATATTTTCTAGTAAAACTTTTTCTATTTGTTCTTCGTTTATCATGGTTGTAAGTCCGTCTGAACAAAGTAAGATTTCGTTTATGTCCATGTTACAATCGAAAACGTCTATATCTATGGGATCGTTTATTCCTAAAGCGTTCATTAGGATGTTTTTCTTTGGATGATTTTTGGCTTCTTCTGGGGTTAACTCTCCAGCATCTAATAATAAGTTTACTAAGGTATGATCGTGTGTTACTTTATGGATTTTTCCGTCTTTCATTACGAATCCTGATGAGTCTCCGATATTTCCGAATAAGATATAATCTTTGGTTATTATGGCCATTACTAGGGTTGTTCCCATTCCTTTGCTTTCTGGGTTTTCTTCGGTGTATTTAAATATTTGACCATTGATTTCGTTTACTGTTGTTTTTATCCATTCGACAGCGGATGCTTTGTTCATTTTGAAAAATGTTTCCATGAAACGATTACCTAGGTAAGTAATTGCTATGGATGATGCTACTTCTCCGGCTCTGTGTCCTCCCATTCCGTCTGCAACGGCCATTAGAATTGAGTCATCGCTATTTTTTATTATTATCACACTATCTTCATTATGATCACGTACTATTCCTGTATCTGTTAAATAAAAGGTTTCCATTTTATTCCTCCTTTTTTGATCTTAATTGACCACATGCAGCAGATATTTTTGAACCAAATTCCTTTCTTACTGTTACATTGATCCCTTCTTTTTTTATTATATCATAAAATTTCATTATTTCATCATTTTTAGGTCTTTTGAATTTGCTGTTACTATTTTCGTTAAAAGGTATTAGGTTTATGTAAGCGTTCATGCCTTTTACTAATTTTGCTAGGCTTTTGGCATCTTCTTTTGTATCGTTTATATCTTTTAGTAGTATGTATTCAAAAGTTACTCTTCTTCCGGTTTTTTTAAGATAATCTTTGATTGCTGTCATTAGTTCTTTTAGGGGGTATGCTTTGTTTACTGGCATAAGTTTGCTTCTTAGTTCATCGTTTGCAGCATGCAGGCTTATTGCTAGATTAACTTGGTATGGAAGATTTGAGAATTCATATATTTTGGGAACTATTCCGCAGGTTGATACTGTTATGTGTCTTGAACCTATGCATAGTCCTTTGTGGTTGTTGGCGTTTTCTAGAAATGTTACTAGGTTGTCATAATTATCAAAGGGTTCTCCGATTCCCATTATTACTACATGAGATATTCTTTTGTTTATTATTTTTTCTATTTCTATTATTTGTAATAACATTTCACTTGGTTTTAGGTTTCTGACTTTTTTTCTTCTTCCACTTTCACAGAAAGCACAGGCCATATTGCATCCTACTTGACTTGATATACATAGGCTAAGTCCATAATCGTGATACATTAAAACGCTTTCTATGTGTTCGTTATCACTTAGTTTGAATAAGAATTTACTTACGTCTTTATCGTATTCTTCTTTTACTATTATTGGTCTTTCTATGCTGAAATCTTGTTTTAGTTTTTGGATAGTTTCTTTACTTAGGTTTGTCATTTCTTCGAATGATGTTACTCTTTTTTCATAAAGCCAATAAAATACTTGGGATGCACGATATTTCTTATTACCATTTTCTATAAAATAATTTTCTAGTTTTTCTAAAGTTAAATCATATATATTCATAAAAATCACACTATAATTATACAGTAATTTTAATAAAAAAGATATATTTTTTTGTTAAAAGAGAAAAAATGTAGATTTTAGTTTTCTACATTTTTATTAGTCCCAAAGTTTTTCTTTATATATTCCTTTGTCTATCATGGTTTTTATGGCTTCTACTACTTCTTGTTTGTCTTCTTTGTATGTTATTCCGTACCATTTTTCGTCTGTTTCTAAGACTTTTACTTGGGCAATGTTTTCGTTTATTTCTTTGGTTACTACGTCTGGCATTAGGTATTCACATTTGCTCATGTCATTTTTATTTTTTTCTAGGAAAGGAATGAATTCTTCTTCGATGTGTTTTATAAAGTTGTGGTGGAAGGCCATTAGATTCATTGATACTAGGGTTCCATCTTTTACTTGTTCTTTTTTGTTTGTTTTAAATGATGTTTTTGTTAGGGTGTTGTTTTCTTTTTCTACTAGGCTTTCGTCTAGTCCTACTAGTTTTCCATCTTTTATTTCACATACTCCTCTTTTTACGGAACCGTTGTCTGTTATGGTGTTTTTTAGTTTGTATCCTACTAGGGCGTAGTTTTCTTTTCCTTCTTTATTTAGATCTGTATCTAGGAAATCTGATACGGCTTTTATTCCTCCATATCCATAGAAATCATCGGCATTCATTAGGGCAAAATTGTCTTTTATTAAGTGTCTTGCGCAGTAAATGGCATGTCCTGTTCCTAGTGGTTTTTCTCTGTTTGGTATTTGATATCCTTCTGGAATGTCTTCTAGTTTTTGAAAGGCATATTCTACATTTATATATGGTTTTATTCTTTTACCTATTGTTTCTTCGAATATTTCTAGGTTTTCTTCTTTAATTATAAATATTACTTTTTCGAAACCACATCTTTTGGCATCATATATTGAATAATCTATTATGAATTCTCCGTTTGGTCCGATGGGTTCTATTTGTTTTAGGCCTCCGAATCTTGAGCCCATTCCTGCTGCTAAAATAACTAATGTTTTCATACTACACTCTCCTTATACTTTTATGATTTTTTAATATTTTCTTTATTCCAACGTCTTTATTAAAGGCTACGGTTAAGATAGTGTTTGTAACTTCTATTACTACGCCATCACCGTATGTTTCGTGATTTACTTTGTCGCCATAGTTGAATACTCTATCTTCTTTGTAAACTCTTTTTTCTTTTTTTACTTGTTCTTTTTCATCTTTGTTTTCTTTTTCTATTAGATCGGAATCTATTTCTCTTACGAATCTACTTAAGATTGATGGGCTTTCTTGGCCATATATCATTCTTTTTTTGGCTGAGGTTATCCATAGTTTTTTCATGGCTCTGGTTATTGCTACGTACATTAGTCTTCTTTCTTCTTCTAGTTCATCTGGGGTATAGCAATTTCTATGCGGGAATATTCCTTCTTCTAGGCCTGCTAAAAATACGTATGGATATTCTAGTCCTTTTACTGAATGGACGGTCATTAGGGTTATTCTGTTGGGGTCGTCTTTATATTCTTCGATATCAGAGACTAGGCTTATTTCGGTTAGGAATTCTTCTAGGGAGATTATTCCTACTCTTTCTTCGAAGTTTTTTGTTACTGATTTGAATTCTTCAAGGTTTTCTAGTCTTATGTCGGCTTCTAGGCTTTTTTCTTCTTTTAAGGCGTTTCTCATACCACTTTTGTCTAGAACTTTGTCAATGAATTCTGTTAAGGTGCAAGATTTTAGATCTTCTTTTAGTTCTTCGATTACTTTTTTAAATTCTAGTGCTTTTCCGTCTTTTATTGCTTCGTACATACTTGTATTATAATTACTAGCATTTGCTTCTATTTCACTTATTGTTTTGGGACCAATTCCTCTTTTTGGGGTGTTTATACATCTTATTAGACTTATGTCATCATCACTATTTAGTATTAGTCTTAGGTATGCTAGTAAGTCTTTTATTTCTTTTCTGCTGTAGAAATAGAAACTTCCAACTATTCTGAATGGTATGTTTTGTTTTAGTAGTTCTTGTTCGAAAACTCTAGATTGAGCATTGGTTCTGTAGAGAATTGCTATATCTTTGTATGGTACTTTTTTGGAGATTAACTCTTTTATTTTTCTTATTATATAAAAGACTTCGTCTATTTCGTCGTATGATTTATAGAATGATATTTTTTCTCCTTCATCTTTGTCGCTCCATAGGTTTTTGTCTTTTCTAAAGGTGTTGTTTTTGATTACACTATTGGCGGCATCAAGTATTGTTTTTGTTGAACGATAGTTTTGTTCTAGCATAATTATTTTAGCGTCTTTGTAATCTTTTTCGAAATTTAGGATGTTTTTATAATTTGCTCCTCTAAACATATAAATACTTTGATCGTTATCTCCTATACATGCTATGTTTCTGTATTTGGCTGCTAACATTTTTATTAGTATGTATTGGGCTTCGTTAGTATCTTGGTATTCATCTACCATTATGTATTTGTATTTTTCTCTATAATAATCTAGTATATCTTCGTTTTCTTTGAATAGTTTTATTGGTAATATTAGTAAATCGTCAAAGTCTACGGAATTGTTTTTGTATAGAATTTCTTGGTATTTTTTATAGACTTTGTAGACTATATCATCTTCTTCGGAATGAACAAAGTTTTTGTATTCTTCGGGCATGATAAACTCACTTTTGTTACTAGATATTTTGTTTCTTATCATGTAAGGGCTAAATCTTTTAGGATCGTAGCCTAGGTCTTTTAGGATTTTTTTTACAAGAGTTAGGCTGTCGTCGCTGTCCATGATTACAAAGTTACTTTTATACCCTAGTCTTTCGTAGTTTTCTCTTAGGATGCGTACTCCGAAGGAATGAAAGGTTGAAGCAAGGAGATTTGTTTTTCCTATTAATTTTTCAATTCTTTCTTTCATTTCTTTAGCAGCTTTGTTTGTAAATGTTATTGCTAAAATGTTTTCGGGATTAACTCCGTATTCTTTTATTAAGTAGGCTATTCTTGTTGTTAAGGCTTTTGTTTTCCCTGAGCCTGCTCCTGCTAGGATTAGAAGAGGTCCGTCTTTATGTTTTACTGCCTCGATTTGTTTTTCATTTAAATTTTCAAGCATACACTTCACCTATTTGATTATATCATGTTTTGATTTTTTTCTAAAGGAAAATATGTCAATTGTCAGTAAAATGAAGGGAGTTTTTGAGAAGTGATTATTTTTCAATTAAAAAGAACCAAAATTTATATTTTAGTCCTAATTAGTTTTTTATTAGTTTTCTCTGTTTTATTAATCCTATAAAGTTTATTGATAATAATG
>CAVGVM010000072.1:0-4399 GCA_963632645.1 Lachnospiraceae bacterium
AGCATGCATTTAACAAAATAAGCCTGTCTCTTCGCAGTAACAAATCTAAGAGTATAATTCTGTAAATCATTAAGCTTAATAACATTCTTGGAAATAATATACTCACGTACTAAAAGTTCAAATACTGCATCTCCTAAAAAAGACAGTTGATAAAAACTCATTAATCCCTATCTCCTGTCACCATTAATAATAGTCTAAAAATTTCAAGAAGTGTTGTCGCAAGACCAGCAACATAAGTAAGAGCAGCAGCAACAAGTACCTTAGAAGCCCCTCTCATACCATCACTATCTATAAGATTATACTTCTTCAAATTAGCAAGTCCCTTACGTGAAGCATCAAACTCAACAGGAAGAGTAACAAGTTGGAAAAATAAAATAACAACAAGCATTCCAACCCCAATATAAAACAAGTCTAAAAGCCCAAATATAAGCCCAATAAAAATAGCAATATACCCAAATTTAGAACTAATATTAACAATAGGAAAAATAAATTTCCTAAGCCTCATAAAGAAATTACCTTCCTTATGTTGAATAGCATGCCCAACTTCATGAGCAGCAATCGCAGCACTACTAACAGAATCACCACTATATACAGCACTAGAAAGTCTAACAACATTAGCACCCGGATCAAAATGATCAGATAAAATTCCCTTAGTTTCAACAACATACACATCATCAAGACCATTAGCCTTAAGAATTTTTTGAGCAACCTCTAAACCACTAAGCCTCTTACCATTCTCTATCTTCAAATACTTATTATATCTACAATTTATAAAAATTTGAGCAGCTATCGTAATAGCAAAAGAAATAATTATTAACACATATGAAATATCCATATACTACCTCCTATATAATCTCATATAAAGTTTCATCTTTAGTATCAATAAGTTTAACACCCAAAGATAAAAGTTCATCACGAATCTCATCAGCCAAAGCATAATCCTTATTCACCTTAGCAAGTCTTCTATCCTCTATTTTACCTAAAATAAACTCATTAGACAAAGAACTAACCTTTTCCTCATAACCAAACAAATCAAGACTAAGAACCTCATCAAACTTTCCAATCAAATACCTCTTAGAAGCACCATTTAAACTATCATCCTTAAGAACATCATATAAACAAGTAACCATCATCGAAGTATTTAAATCATCAGAAATACTATCCTTAAACTTAGCAATATGCTTATCAATTAAAGACACTACCCCCTCATCAGGAATCAAAGAAATCTTCTTACGAAGTTTATCATAAGTCTTATTAAAACTATCTAAAGTCTCATAAGAAAATACAAGTTGCTTTCTATAATGAGAAGACAAACAAAATAACCTATAAGCAAGAGGATTATAACCCTTATCAGCAAGAGAAGAAACAGTTAAAAACTCACCCTTACTCTTACTCATCTTACCAGTATTATCATTCAAATGTTCAGAATGAAACCAGTACCTGCACCATTTATGTCCTAAATAAGCCTCACTTTGAGCAATTTCATTAGTATGATGAGGAAAAATATTATCAACACCACCACAATGAATATCAAGATATTCCCCTAAATACTTAAGAGAAATACAAGAACACTCAATATGCCAACCAGGATACCCAAGTCCCCAAGGAGATTCCCATTTAAGTTCTTGATTATCAAACTTAGACTTAGTAAACCAAAGAACAAAATCAGTCTTATTCTTTTTATTAACATCTACAGTAACATCATCACGAACCCCAACAAACAAATCATCCTTAGTATGATTAGTCAAAACATAATAATCAGACACCTTAGAAGTATCAAAATAAATATTATCACCAGACTTATAAGCATAACCCTTATTAAGAAGAATCTCAATCATATTAATATATTCAGGTATCATACTAGTCGCTGGAACAACAACATCAGGTCTTCTAATATTAAGAGAAGCACAATCATCAAAGAAAGCATTAGTATAAAACTTAGCAATATCCATAACAGACTTATGTTCACGTTTAGCACCCAACAACATCTTATCATCACCATCATCAGAATCATTAGCTAAATGCCCAACATCTGTAATATTCATAACCCTCTTAACATCATATCCCAAGAACCTAAAAGACTTTTCCAAAACATCTTCCATAATATAAGTCCTAAGATTACCTATATGAGCATAATGATACACAGTAGGACCACAAGTATACATCCTAATAACACCATCCTCATAAGAAGAAAAATCCTCAAGCTTTCTAGAAAGAGTATTATATAACTTCAAAAAGCATCATTCCTTTCCTAATCTATCTAAAACAACATCTTTTCCAATTAAATATATAGTATCAGCAAGTTCAGGGCCATGCATAATACCAGAAACCTTAATCCTAATAGGCATATAAAGCATCTTACCCTTTATACCAGTCCTTTCCTTAGTATTATTAATAGCAAGAGAAATAGCATCAACACTCCAATCAGAAATAGCACTAATCTCATCTTTAAAAGTAGAAAGAACTAAAGAAACACCATCCTCTAAAAGAAATTCCTTACATTCAGAAGACATATCAACATCATCAGAAAAGAACAACTTGACATCATCAACAATTTGTTTACCATAACTAATATGACTTTGATAAATACTTGCCAAATGACTAATCCATTCATCACTCTTATCACTAAGATCATAACTATCTCTCAAAAAAGGAACAACCAAAGCAAGATAATCATCCAAAGAAAGTTTCTTTATATATTGAGCATTATACCAATTAAGTTTCTTAACATCATATTGACTAGAAGATTTACTAATCCTAGAAGGATCAAACACAGAAATAAGTTCATCTAAACTAAATACCTCTTTATTACTATCAGGACTCCATCCAAGAAAAGCCAAATAATTAACAATAGCCTCTGGCAAATACCCTTCATTATATAAATCCATAAAAGAAGCATCTCCATTACGCTTACTAAGTTTAGTACCATCTTCTCCTAAAACCATAGCAACATGAGCATAAATAGGTTTTTCCCATCCAAAAGCATCATACAAAAGATTATACTTAGCAGTCTGATCCAAATACTCCTTACCCCTAACAACATGAGTAATATTCATCAAATGATCATCAATAACATTAGCAAAATTATACGTAGGATAACCATCAGACTTAAGCAAAATTTGATCCTCTAAAACACTATTATCAATAACAACTTTTCCATAAACAACATCATCAATAACAGTTTCACCACTCTTAGGCATAGCCTGTCTAATAACATAACTATCGCCACGAGCAAGTCTCTCATCAATTTCTTCCTTACTAAGATTCTTACAATGTCCATCATACATAAAAGGTACTTTATTTAAATTTGCAATATCACGAAGTTCATTAAGCCTATCTTCTGTACAAAAACAATAATAAGCACCACCAAGTTCAACAAGTTTATGAGCATACTCTTTATAAATATCAAGTCTCTCACTTTGAACATAAGGGCCATACTTTCCTTCATTTAAAGGACCTTCATCAATATCAAAACCACAAAGTTTAAGAGTATCATATATAAAACGAGTAGCCCCCTCAACCTTTCTACTTTGATCAGTATCCTCTATTCTAAGAATAAAACTCCCCTTATCTTTTTTAGCAATTAAATATTCAAAAATAGCAGTCCTCAAATTACCAATATGCATATATCCAGTAGGACTCGGAGCAAATCTAGTTCTTGTTTCTTTCATATAAATCACCTGCCTGTATTATACCAAAAAAAAGGAGGCTATACAACCTTTGTATCAAGAATACTATCAATTCTAATCTTAGTCTTACCCTCAAAAACATTATCAACAAGAATACTCTCAAGTCTCTCACTAATAATATTATCAAGTTTCCTAACACCATATTTATCATATTCACAAAGATTAATAAGCTCCGTAACAAGATTATTCGAAAACGAACAAATAATTCCCTTCTTCTTATAAAAAGATCTAATCTTAGCTAAAGAACTATTAACAAGCCTCTTACAAATATCAAAACTAATTCTATTAAACCTAATAATAGATCCAATCCTATTAACAAACTCCGTACCAAAAAACTTATTTATATCAGTATAACAAACACCATTATCAAAACCAATACTATTCTTCTCACAACCCAAATTAGAAGTCATAATAATACTAGTATTAGAAAAATTAATCAACTCACCCTTACTATTCTTACAAAAACCCTCATCAAGAATCTGCAAAAACAAATTAATCACTTCACGACTACCCTTCTCAATCTCATCCAAAATAATCAAAGAATAAGGATTATCCTTAACCTGTTCAAAAACATTCTTACTATCATTATAACCAACATAACCAGGCGGAGACCCTATCATCTTACTAACAGAATATCCCTCCTTAAACTCACTCATATCAACACGAATAACATTATCTCCATAAAAATACTTACCATAACTCTTAGCAAG
>CAVGVM010000073.1:0-4035 GCA_963632645.1 Lachnospiraceae bacterium
GAAATGGGCTGGGCGGATGTCACCATGCAGTTTGGCTATAGCGGCGATTGGTATGATTGACATTAGAAAGTAAAATGCTATTTGCCCAGGCAGGATTTGCATTTCTGGTTTTTGAAGTATTTCTGTGAACCCCGTTAGTATTCTTTTGATTTTTGCCATTATTTGTAGTTTTGCTCCTTGTCCATACGCATTTCGATACTTGCTTCATTTATGGCGTCATCTATGGTTTTTATTTCGTCTTCGATCATGCTGTATCCGATTGCTGCCCCAAAGCCATGTGGTAGTTTTTCGAATTCACGGGATAATTTATTTATGTAGGTATTTACTTGTGTTTTTGTATATCCGATTAAATATATTAGGAATTCGTTACCATCTGTTCTTATTATTTCACTTTTTTCTAGTTGGGTATTTATAAGAATAGCAGCGGCTTTTTTGATTAGGACGTTCCCTTCTTCTTGTCCATAATTATCATTTATGTATTTTAGGTTGTTTAGATCGGCAATTATTACTGTTCTTGGTGTTATTTTAATTTCATCCCATTCGTCTATGTGTGCTCGCAGGTAGTTTCTGTTTTTTAGAGATGTTAGCATGTCGTTATATTTTAATACGTCTTCTTTGTGTAATATTTTTATATTTTTTCTTGCTCTAGCAAATGCAAGTAAAACAAATAAAATAATAATTGGTATAATTACTATTAATACTATGGTTAAATATAAACTAGCAAATCCTCCTTGATTTTTTGAGGAATCTGTTAGGTTGTTGATACTATTTACTTTTATGTTGTTACTATCTGTGTACATTAGCATGAAGTTTATGAAGTTATACATTATATCTTCACTGTCTTTTACATAGAATTTGTACTCTCCAGTATAATCGTCTTTTAGTAGAACTGAGTATTCTGATAGATCATGCTCACTTGTATAGTAATAGTAATCGTTTTCATCTAGGATTAATATTCCGTCTTCATCTATATCAGTATTTATATCTTCGATTGGGATTACTACGGAATTATAATTATCTTTTAGGTAACTTTCTAGATAGGTATTTTTTATTGTATATAGTTTTCTGTTTTCTAATCCTTCTTTGGTTGTTATTCTATAGTTATTTTTGCTTAGGGCAACCATTCTTGGATTGAAAGCGTTTATTGTGTATTTTCCTTGTTCGTTTTTGTTGTCATAGTCTATGAATGCTAGGTCTACTTCACCATTTTTTATAGCTTCAGATAATTTTTCATTTGATGGGTATTCTTTGTAGTCTAGGTCTATATTTGCCATGCTTGATAATAGGTTTATATATTCTCCTGCAAAGCCATATAGTTTTTTGTTATTTAGGATGTTGTATGCTCTATCTTTTACGTAACCATATGTATATACTTTACTTGATAATGCTGAGGTGTCTGCTTCGGTGTTATCGGTATTATCTAGGTAAAAGTCCATATATTTGTTTTCGTAACTTTTCATGTAGTTATTGTTTTTAAATAGTTCTAGATATTTTGATAATATGCTTGATAATCTTTTGTTATCGTTTAGTCTTAGGACTATTTTGTTTGAGATGTTGTTGAAGCTATAGTTTATGTATAGGTTGTTTTGTACTAGGCTTTGTAATGTGTAATATCTTGGCAGTATAGCGTAATTTATTTTATTTTTTTGGAAGGCTGTTATTAATGATTCTTGATCGTTATAAGTTATGTAGTTATAGTTAGGATCTACGTATTTTGTCATTGTTTCTTTGTCTTCGGTTAGGATCCCTATTTTTTTATTATATAAGTCATCTAGGTTTGTTATGAAGCCTTCGTCTTTACTTATTAGGACATAGTCATCTTCGGAGAATAGTATGTCTGTTTTGTTTAGTTTATCTTGGTTTGATAGGACCATTATTGATAATCCGTTTAAACTATCGTTATCTGTTTTGTAGTTATATGATTTTCTGTTGAAACCTAGTCCTGTGTCTTTTTCTACTTTTCTTAGGTAATCGAATATTACTCCTTGTCCATCGCTTGCTAGAATGTTTAGATTATTTGGTACGTTGATGTCGATTAGTGTTTTTTTGTTACGCATAATCCATTGTTTTTCTAGTACTGTTAGGTTTGTTTCATCATCTGGTGCGGTTAAAAAGAAATAGACTCCTACTCCTAGTAAAACTATTATTATAGTAATAATACAATATTTTAAGTAATTAGATTTTCCTTTTGTATTCTTTTTTTTCTTTTTTTTCTTATTATTATTTTTCATTTTCAAAACTCCCTAAAAAACGAAATTCTTTTCGCTTGAATTTTTGTATCCTATTACAGGATAGCCTTTAGCATCTTTGTTTTCATTTGTTATAAATAGTTGAATGTCATAGAACTTTTTTTGATCTTCTTCAAAGGCTTTTAAGACGATTGTTTTTAATGCTTTGGCTTTGGTGATGCTTGTTCCTTCTTTGGTTTCTACTAGGACATTAATTATTTTTCCACTTATATGGGTGCTTGCTGATGTTACGTAGTCTTTGTCTTTTAGATTTTTGACTAGTTCGTTTGTTTGATCTTTGGTAACTTCGACTTTTTCGATACCATCTAGGCGGTTACCATAGATGGGTTTTCCGGTTTTGGGCATTACTAATCCAAAGATTAGGGCTCCGATTAGGAATAGTCCTAGGAATATTAGGAAAACAATGGTTGTGAATTTGTTTTCTTTTAGTTCTTTCATAAGTTTATTAAACACATATATCACTCCTTATTCTATAAAGTACATTATACAGTATATTATTTTATTAATCAATTCTATTTATTTAAATTATCTTTTAAAATATTCATGGCAAGTTCTGGGTTTATTTTTCCTTTTGAGGTTTTCATTACCATTCCCATAAGGAATTTTATGGCGTTTTCTTTACCATTTTTGTAATCGTTTACGGAATCTTTGTATGTTTCTAGAACTTTGTTTATGATTTTTTCTGCTTCTTCTTTGGAATCTACTTGTTTGTTTGATTCTAGAAGTTTATCTATGTTTTCTTCTGTTTCTAGGATTTGTTTTATTATGTCTTTGAATATTTTTGAAGATATTTCTTTGTTTTGTAATGCTTTTACTATTTTGATGAATTTTTCTGGGGTGAGATTTGTTTCTGTTATTTTTTTGTTTTCTTTGTTTAGATAGGATGCTATATCTCCGACTAGGATGTTACTTGCTATTTGGTAATCTATTGTTTGATCTTTTATTTGTTCTATGTAGTCTGATAGGTCTTTGTTTGCGATTAGTTTTTCTATGTTGATGTTTGAGATACCTTTTTTTGCATAGTCTTTTTTTCTTTCGCTTGGTAGTTTGATTAGGTTTTGTTTTTCTTCTTCGATTATTGAATCTTCTAGATATAGATATGGTAAGTCTGGTTCTGGGAAGTATCTATAGTCTTTATTTGGTTCTTTTTTTCTCATGAAGATTGTTGTGTTTGTAGTGCTGTCGAATCTTCTTGTGTCTTCGTATAGTTTTTCTCCTTTTTCTAGGATTTCTTGTTGTCTTTTTATTTCATAATCAATGGCTTCTCCTATGTTTGATATAGAACCTATATTTTTTATTTCTGAACGTACTCCTAGGGTGTCATCTTTACTTATTGATATGTTAACGTCACATCTCATAGAGCCTTCTTCTATTTTGCAATCTGAAACATCTAGATATAGCATTGTTTCTCTTATTTTTTCGGCATAAGCCATTGCTTCTTCTTTGGTGTGCATATCTGCTTTTGATACTATTTCTAAAAGAGGGACTCCTGCTCTGTTATAGTTTAAGAGTGTCTTGTCCTTATAATGAAGACTTTTACATGTATCTTCTTCTATGTGGATATCTGATATACCTATTCTTTTTGTTTGATTATTTACTTCTATATCTATGTAACCGTTTGTTCCTATTGGGGTGTCAAACTGGGTTATTTGATATCCTTTTGGTAAATCTGGATAGTAATAGTTTTTTCTATCAAAATGCATTTCATGACTTATATTCATATTAAGTCCGAGACAGGCTTTTATTGCGCTTTTTAGTACTCCTTCGTTAAATACTGGTAGTACTC
>CAVGVM010000074.1:0-3916 GCA_963632645.1 Lachnospiraceae bacterium
AGACATTTTCGCAAGTTAATACTTAAGACATTATCACAAATTAATCATATCTTTTCTACTGACTGAATAATAAAGATTTGACAAAGACTTAATAATTATATATAATTTTTATATAAACGTTGATTGGAAGAGTAGTATTAAATACTTTGTAGAGAGTTAGTGTGTGGTGAAAACTAATAAGTTATTTAATATGAAAGACACCAGGAGTGCTTGAGGAATTATAGTAGAACAAGCCGGTTTTATACCGTTATATATAAAGAGTGATTATAGAAATATAATAACTAGGGTGGTACCGCGGATTAACAGTTATTCGTCCCTTGTGGATGGTAACTGTTTTTTTATTTTGAAGGAGGAAATATAATGAAAAAGATATTTAATAATGAACTTAATCTTGAAATGAAAGGTGAAATTGTACATCTTTATGGTTGGGTTCAAAAAAATAGAAATTTAGGAGGCCTTGTATTTATAGATTTACGTGATAGAAGTGGTATAGTTCAACTAGTTGTAAGACCAGAAAGTGAATTTTATACTGAGGCTGAATCTTTAAAAAGTGAATATGTAATCGAAGTTATTGGTAAGGTTGTTGAAAGAGAAAGTAAGAATAGTAATTTGGCAACTGGAGATATAGAGGTTGAAGTAAAAAAGCTTGTAGTACTTAATAAAAGTTTAGATTTACCATTTACTATAGATGATAATACTACGGCTTTAGAAGAAACTAGACTTAAATATCGTTATCTTGATATAAGAAGAAATGAAATAAAAGATAAGTTAATTTTAAGAAATAATGTTATGATGGCTTGTCGTGAATATTTGTCTAAACTTGGATTTATTGAGGTAGAAACACCAGTGTTATGTAAATCAACGCCAGAGGGAGCTAGAGATTTTTTGGTTCCATCAAGACAAAATAAGGGAAAGTTTTATGCTTTACCACAGTCTCCACAGCTATTTAAACAATTGTTAATGGTTGGGGGAATTGAAAGATATTATCAATTTTCAAAATGTTTTAGGGATGAAGATTTAAGGGCTGATAGACAACCTGAATTTACTCAACTTGATATGGAACTTAGTTTTGTTTCTGAGGATGATATAATGACTATTAATGAAGGTTTAATTGCTCATGTTTTTAAGAAAGTTAAAGATATAGATATAAAATTACCTCTTATGAGAATGAAATATGATGATGCTATAAGGGATTATGGTTCTGATAAACCAGATCTTAGATTTGGTATGAAAATAAGAGAAATTACTGATTTGTTTAAGAATTCTAATTTTGAGCTATTTAAAAATTCAGAAGTTGTTAATTGTTTAGTGGTTAAGGAAAGTGCTCCGAAGTATTCTAGAAAATCACTTGATGAACTTAGTAATTTTGTAAAAAAGTATAGTTTAGGAGGCCTTGCTTATTTAAAGATTGGTGATGAAATAACTGGTAGTATTGCTAAGGTGCTTAGTGATGATGAGAAAAATACTTTAAAAGAAGAAATAAAGTTAGAAAATGATGATTTAGTATTATTTGGATGTGGGGATTATAACAAAGTAAAACAGGCTCTAGGGGCTTTAAGATGTAAACTTGGAAAGGATTTGAATTTATATAAAGATAGTGATTATTCTCTTCTTTGGGTAGTAGATTTTCCTTCTTTTGAATATAGTGAAGAAGAAAAAAGATATGTATCTTGTCATCATCCATTTACTATGCCTAAAGATGAAGATGTAGATAAATTATTAACAGAAAAAGCAAATTGTTATTCTAAGGCATATGATATGGTAATTAATGGTTATGAGGCTGGGGGAGGTTCTATTCGTATTCATGATGAAAAAGTTCAAGAAAAAATGTTTAAGGCTTTGGAACTTAGTGATGAGGATATAGAAGAAAAATTTGGTTTCTTTACAAGGGCTTTAAAATATGGGACTCCTCCTCATGGTGGGCTTGCTTATGGTTTAGAGAGATTAATCATGGTTTTAAGTCAAACTGATAATATTAGAGATGTAATAGCGTTTCCGAAAACTACTAGTGGAAGTTGTTTGATGAGTGAGGCTCCAAATGTTGTTTATGAGGAACAATTGCAAGAATTGGGTATAACTTTATCAGAAAAATAGAATAATTAAGAGAGATTTAAATGCATAATCCCTCTTTTTTTACAGTTTAGCACCAATTTTTCTTATTCTTTAAATTTTATAATATAATAACTATCACCAAAGGGGGGGTTGTATATTATGAAATTTAATAAGAAAAAGACTAATAATTTTGAATATACAATCTTTGGAATTGATTTATTTATATCTTATTTGTATAAAAATCTAATAAAAATAAAAAAAAATAAGAAAAATAAAAATAACTCTTTATTTTTTTAAAAAATGTGTTATAATTAATATTAACATGGTTCCTTAGCTCAGTTGGTAGAGCAACAGACTCTTAATCTGTGGGTCCAGGGTTCGAGCCCCTGAGGGATCACCAATATTGATTATAAAGTCCTTGTTATATAGGACTTTCTTTTTTTGTGGCTCTTTGTCAAATGGTGGGTGTAAGCCCAAAAAATGATAAAGAAATTTGAACCCAAATACCTAATCCTAAAGGTGGTTATTATCCTTTGACGTTTGGGCATAATGGTCATGGTTATATAAGAATTACTTTGTTAAATTAGAAGGTTATGTTGCACAAAATCTTATAATTGTCAATTAAAATAAATGAATTTCTAAAAAATATTTGACAAATTTACACTTTTATGCTATAATTTAGACACTTATTAAAGATTACCAAAGATATAAGGGGGTTAGGTAATATGGAAAATAAGAGAATTAATTATCATTTTGAATATGTTAATGAGAATGAGTTTAGAAAGAAAGAAAGATCAGTTAGAAAGTATAATATGCTTGCGTATAAGAAACTTACTTTTGAATATTATCCAAGTATAAGAGAAGGAAAGTTTTTAGGTAAGTTAATATCTACAGATAAGAAGGAAAATACTATGACTTATGAATTAAAACTTCCAACAGATCATTTGTTTGCTAAAGTTCATGGTGATGTTACTCTTCATTATACAGTTTATGGTGATTCTAAGATAGTACTTCTTACTAATATTACTCCAGATTCTATTTTAGAGGAAGGACATAGAAGTGAGTTAGGTACTTATAAAGGTGTAATGATTTCTAAAACTAATAAAGAAAAAGATATGTTTAAGGTTAATTTATTAAATGCTTTAAATAATAAATAAAATAAAAAAGAAGCTTCGGTTGCTTCTTTTTCTGTGGTTATATTTTTCTATATAGACCAACAACTTTACCAAGAATGGTTACGTTTTTTAATATGATAGGTTCTAAGGCGTCATTTTCAGGTTGTAGTCTTATATGATCACTTTCTTTGTAAAATGTTTTAACAGTAACTTCATTATCATCATTCATGGCTACTACTATTTCACCGTTACGAGCTGTTTTTGTTCTTTCTACTAGAACTATGTCTCTATCGTGAATACCAACATTAATCATACTATCTCCACTTACATTAAGTGAAAAAGTTTCTTTTCTTGGTTTTAATAAATAGGCTGGGACATCAAAGTATTCATCTGGTCTTTCAATTGCTTCGATTGGATTTCCTGCGGTTACTTTTCCTAAAAGTGGTATTGATATAATTGTATCATTTTTTTTGTCATATTCATTAGGGACAAGTAGTTCAATAGTTCTATTTTTATCTTTAGCTTTTTTGATGTATCCTTTTTCTTCTAGATGATCTAGATGTACATGAATAGTAGCAGTACTATTTAAATTGGTTTTTGCACATAGTTCTCTTATAGTGGGTGGGTAACCATATTTTGCCATATATTTTTTTAATTCTCGTAAGACTTTTGATTGTTTAACAGTTAATTTTTCCATAGATATTACCTCCATTTAAAGATTATCATAGAAACATAAGTTTGTCAAACAA
>CAVGVM010000075.1:0-3974 GCA_963632645.1 Lachnospiraceae bacterium
GTTTCAAAATATCGTGGTTAGATTCCATTTACACAGAATTTTTTACACACTCGATTTTTCTTATATTTTAGAAGCCTATTATATAATGGGTTTGCTTTCTTTACCCTATAATATGAAGATTTTATTTTCTTGTTTTCTTCTTTTGCTAACTTTAATATTTCTTCATATTCATCCTTATATTCTCTTGTTTTATCATCATAAAATCTTGTTAATCCATATTCTTTGGCTATCTTTCTTGTATTGTTCATTCTAAATATCAAGCCATACATTAGAAATGGCCATTTTATATCGGGTATATTCTCCATGAGCTCCATTAAATATCTTCCTAAATGTATATTACATTCATAGTTTCTACTTTCATAGCTGTATAGAGTTGTATCATGATTTTCCCATTATTCCACCACAAAATCTAGGAAGTATATCATCCTCTATTATTGGCTTGTGTTCTTTATTTTTATGGACTTTATAAGAAAAAAGCAACATTATATAAGCATGATTTTGATAATATAAAAAGGTTAATATTCAATGCTATTCAAAATGAATATTAACCTGATTTACAGACTTGGTTATTACCCTAACCCCCCAAACTAAAACATAGAGATTTTTTCTAAATTTGAAGTCTGAATACAACTTTACATTTAAAATAAAGAAATAAAAAAAATCCTATATAATTTGCTAAGTATCAGTATCTAATATTTGTTTAGAATTAACAGTTATTTCAACAGATTCATATATATCTTGATACTTAGAATCACTATATGTTGGTGGAAAATATACTACTAATTGGTAATGATTAGTTTCATCATAAGTGTGTGAAAAATATTTCTTATCTGTGGTAAATTTTGTGAAGTAAGTCCCATCAGAATCCGAATATGTATTCCTAGAAGTAATAATATCTGTAGCACCATCATCATTGTAGTTTTGTTCTAAAAATAATTTGTAATTAAGTGGTAAATTGGTGGTTGTTCTAATAGATAGTTCATATTCAATATTAGTTTCAGCTCTGCCATTATCAGAAAAATTAGCAATAGTGAAATTATATACATAAGGTTCTGTTTTTGGAGCAATTTCTTCAAGTAAAATGCTTTTAGTAAAATAATTTGTTTTAAGTAAATAAAATGCTACTTCTGTCTTAGCATTAGAACTTGATTTAGAAACAAACTTGGAAAATGAAGATGGAATCAAAAAGGAAACAACAAGAATAATTAATAACAAAACAGATAATTTAAAAGTTGTTAAAAATTTTTCTTTATCGAACACATCACAAAATTTCTTCATCGTCTAAAATCTCCACATTATCATCAATAAAAGCATCTTCTTTTAAGTTATTTTTGCCTTTCCTTTTTATGGCATTTGCTTTATTACCTATAACGAATTCACTTTCTCTTATCCTGTAATTGTCCTTATTTTTCTTTCTTGGAGAAATTAATTTGTTGCCACTACACATTACTTTTGTTTCTGTTGAATTATTTACTAAAACATCAGCATTATTATCTATATCATTTTCCATTTTCTTATTTATGTTTTTATTTTTTAAATTGCTATTTTTCTTAGCTTTTTCATGTGTTTTTTTGCCTGTATATGAATAACACAAAGAAAAGATTATTAGGGTAATAAAAATTATTATTATTACCTTAGGAGACAAAATAATTTTTTTCCATACTCCGAATCTTGGAAAAACTTTTATTACCTTGCCTAGTACATCGTCCCGTGCAATAATTTTGTCTTCCGAATTATTAGAATCGCCTTTAGTAATTATTTTATTTTCTCCAACTTCAACAACTCTATGAGTAATGTAGGATGAATCAGATTTATATGTAATAACATCATTTTTTCTTACTTTTTTTGTAATTTTAACAAGAATCATGTCATCGACATTAACAGAAGGTGCCATGCTTCCACTTTCAATTTCAAATAAAGTATAACCAAAATAATTAGCATATGGTTTGTCTAAGACTGATAATTGTATAAGCCCATATAAAGCAAAAAAAATAGCAATAATAACTATACATAATAAAATATTAGTAAAATATTTAACTATTTTTCGCAACTTACCACTCATTATATAACCACCACACTATCTTTTTATTCCAGATAACTAATAATTTTCTCTCCTGTATATTGAGAAACTTCCACTACAACAGGTATTTTTAAAACTGTATTAGGATTTTTCCCAA
This sequence comes from Lachnospiraceae bacterium, assembly GCA_963632645.1. Taxonomy (GTDB): domain Bacteria; phylum Bacillota_I; class Bacilli_A; order RF39; family UBA660; genus UMGS1449. The sequence goes on from CAVGVM010000075.1 coordinate 2,178, forward strand.
GTTCATAATCTTGTTCGTTATTTTCTTCATTATTCGACCACTTTAAATTAACTCTAATTTTATTTGTGACATTATTATTTATATCACTTAATTTAATAATTCCTGTATATTTGTTATTACTTGTTTGAACTATATTGTTACCAGAAGTTTCATTAATATTTTCAACATTAATAGCAGTATTAGATAAACTAGAAAAATCAAAAACTATGTCATACCTAATAGAAACATCAGTATTATTTGGATCTATAACTATATCAAAATATCCACTTACCCCTGGTGCTACTTTTCCCTCTTTTACACTAGAACTTTTATTCCAGTTTATTTTGTCTATAGTAAATGAGGTAGAACTATCACTAATATCTGTGTTATTTACAAGTATAGTCCATGTAGCAACATCACTTTGAACAACTCTCTGTGTCTTTGATTCAAGCAATGCAAATGTCCCAGACAATTTAAAAAGTAAAAAAAGAAAGATTAGGCAAAGAAATACAAAAGTTATTTTCTTCATTACTTGCTAGCAACGGGTTCCTTTATTTCTCTAATTATAATGTAAAGTTCATATATGAATAATAGAGAAATTGGAAAAACAATAACAAGTAAGAAACCCCATTTAGATTCTAAAACCGATAAAATAGACCCAACATCATTTATAACAGTAGTAGTGTCAGATTTTCCAATAACATATTGACTAGAAATTTCATACTTACCATTAATAGTATAAGTAGTTTCTGTATCTGTTACCTTTTTTACTTTATTAACTTTACTTACATTAACAACTACTTTATTTTTATAAGTGTTATAAAAAAATATCTCATCCCCCTGTTTTATATCATCATTGCTATTTTTCTTAACAATCAAAAGAGAACCTTTTTTATACTTAGGAGCAAGTTCATTATCTTCCAAGATAATTAATGATCTATCTCCAAAAACAGATATTTTATAATCATTATAAGTAAGTAAACATGCAGTTAAAGCTACTGCAATTAATATATATATTGTAACTAATATACCTCCAAATATTTTTAATACCTTTTTCATACTATCACCAGTTTAAGTATAACATAAAAAATAGCAAATGCAAAGAAAAATATGATGATCGCTGAAAAAAATGTAACCTGCATTTAAGAAATATATCAAGGCAAATCGCTATTTGCCTAATTTTCACATGCAAAAAGACGAATTAATTAAATTTCGTCTCTTTTAGAGCTAAGTAGTAACACTATTAAGACTATGACATATAAAAATGAAGAATAGTTATATAAATGGATTAATGCTTCTTTTAATAGAAATTGTTATGACTTGCAATGCATTTACTAAATCTTGTTCTCTGACATACTTCTAAATCCAACAGGATATTTTTATTTTATTCTTAAATCCCTTTCACTTAAGTTATCATCAAATAAAGTATTAAAATATTCTATAAAAAGTGAGATACATTGACTAATTGCTTAAAGTAGTCGTATCTCACATAAGTATAGAACTATTTTATTAAATTTGTGTCATTTTTTTGCATAAAAAGTTGAGTAGTAAATAGGTATTCACTTTAAAAACTATTATTATATATAACAATTAAATCTTTTATTTCTGTAAGTTTTTATTATTACTAATGTTTCTAAGACACAGTTAAGTTAATGGGACCTACTTATTCGTAATTTTATAAGACTGTTATCAAGTTATCTAACACCTACGGTGTTATTACGAGGTGAGAGGAATTGCCGGAATTGCCATTGCCGTTGTTCGAGCGAGTGTGTAAAAAATTCTGTGTAAATGGAATCTAACCACGATATTTTGAAACCT
>CAVGVM010000076.1:0-17492 GCA_963632645.1 Lachnospiraceae bacterium
GGATAGATATTATATCCAGAGGAAACAATTAATCTTTTAAGTCTTGATTTAAAATAAATGAATCCATCTTCGTCCATGCAACCAATATCTCCGGTGTGAAGCCAGGTCCTCCCATCTTTGTGTTTTTTTAGGACACTTTCTGTTTCTTTTTCGTCATTTAAATAACCTTGCATAACAGTTGGGCCACAAATACAAATTTCTCCGTCTTCCATTTTGTCTGCTTCTTTTAGAGTTCCTATTTTAACTATTTTATAAATAGTGTCTGGGAAAGGTACTCCAATTCCTTTTTCGCGGTGTACTAATGTTGGGCTAAGGCATGTTGCGGCACAGGCTTCAGTAAGACCGTACCCTACTCTTATTTTGGCTTTTGAACCGTATTTTTTAAACATATCATTGTATCTTTCGATTTGCTCTTCATCCATAATATCTCCACCGGAAACAATACAATTTATGGAAGAAAAGTCATTATCTTTTAGTTTTTTATTGTTGTATAGGGCTTCAAATAGAGTTGGTACTCCGACCATGAAACTAGGCTTTGTTTTTCTAATTAGTTTACCAAGATTTTTGCCCTTAAAGGTTGGTACTAGGATACACATCATACCAATATGTAAGCAGGTATGAATACAAACTCCTAGACCAAAGCCATGGAAAATGGGCATAATTGATAAAATAGAATCTCCGGCTTTAGCAGGATCACACATATAATGGGCTTGATATGCTAGAGCATTAAATGATAGGTTTGAAAGCATTATTCCTTTGGGACTACCACTTGTTCCTCCACTATATAGAATAACTGCAGTATCTTTGGCTTTTCTAGAAGCGGTATAATCTTCATAGTATGATGAACCTTTTGCTATGAATTTTTTATAGGACATAACTTCTCTGTTTTGAAAGGCTTTTAAGAAAACTTGTTTTATCTTTTTTGTTGCTTTGGTAACATCAGTTCTAAATATAGAATACATCATTTTTTTGAAGCCTTGTAAGTCGTCTCCTGCTGAGGATACTATTACTTTTTTGACACTTGTATTGTTAATAATATTAATAACTTTTTTATAATTCATATCAATTGTCATGATAACTTTAGAATTTGTTTTGTTAAGATACATTTCTATTTCTTTTTCACTTGATAAGGGGTGTATCATGTTTGATATGGCTCCGACTAGATTAACTGCGTAAAACATATAAAGGGCTGAAGGTGTGTTGGGCATACAAATACTAACAATATCTCCTTCTTTAACTCCGATGGTTTTTAGTGATTTAGCACATTCTGTTATTTTGTCAATGAATTCTCGGTAAGTAATTTTATTGTTATAGTAAGAAATTGCATATATATTGGGATATTTTAAGGCTGTTTCCATGATGTATTCTGTCATGGAACCTTCAAAGTAGTCTAGATGATGAGGAACTTGTCCATAAAATTTATACCAAGGATAGTTATCTTTATTTAATATCGATTTTATCATTACATTTTTCCTCCAACAAATTAGGATTATTAAGGATGTATTCAAGAAGATTTATTGCTTTGATGAAATAGAAACCATCTGCGATTCTTTCATCTAGGGTGATACCGAAATTACAAAATGATTTAACTTCTGTTTTTCCTGATATGTATACTTCTTTTTCATAAATTTTACCAATTGTAATAAAGACTGAATTTGTTCCAAAATCACTTAAATGATGATATATGGCTTCTTTGCAGTTAATACTTCCTAAGTTAGATACTATAACACTACTATAATATAGAATATCACGAGTCATTGATAATGGTAATAAATCATGTCTATCTAAAAATTTAAAGAATCCAGCAATTATGCTTCTGATTGGTTTTGGTAGGTTCCCAACATTTGAGACTAAATCGTCTGTACCACTTGATTTGTTATTTCTAATTTTTTTAACATCTCCACTTATTTTGTTACATATTGAATAAATATTATCTTCTTCTTTTATTTTTAGTACTTTCATAAGTTCTGATGATTTTTCATCGAAACTTGTTTTTGCTACGTAAGATATTAATACTTCGTTTCTATCATAAAAATGACCATTAACTAGAAATCTATTAAGAAGTGGTCTATTATAAAATACTTTACCAATTGCTGTACAGAAAACATGAAAATATGTAAGATGTATGTCTCCTTTTTTATTTGTTTTTTCTACGTATTTTACGAGATTTGTAACGTCGATAGGATAATCTATATAGACTTCGTTAGAACATCTACTTTTTCCTAAATGATACATGATATGATTCATACCATTTATATCTTTAACTCTTTTACCGTCTTTTCTATCACCAAATTTACTCATAACTACCATCCTTTAAATAATTAATAACACTTTTAACTGTGTTTTCTAAGGTATCACAATAATCTTTTCCCAATTTATCTTTATATAAAAAATCTAAGAATTCGCATCTAAATGCTGTATTTGGTCTTCCATATATAAAATTTCCTTTAGATAGTAGATAACCAAATTCTACATTAGTGGATAGTCCTAGCATATCAGGGTTTCTTGGAATCCAGAACATTACAATGTTTGAATTTTCTAGCGCTTCTTGATCCCATTTTATTTCTTTAATACCGGTATCGACGTCATAATAAGATTTTTCTCTAAACTCTGGTACGTATAAAGTTCCATTAAAACCTAGTTTTGAAAATAATGAAATGGCTTCATTTCTCCAAGATGAAACATCACTTGTTCTAGGAGTTGGTCCTGCCAGGAAACAGGAATTTTCATTGTTTATGATTTTTTCTCCTGTGTAAACTACTTTCATATTATATATCCTCCTTTTTCATTATATCACAAAAATAAAATATATGAATATAATAAATTGTAACCAAAGGAGGAAAAAAATGAAAAAACTGATTACCTTAATTACTTGTATAGTAATTTTAGTATTAGGAGTAATACTGTATTGCTTTTATCAAAGCAAAGATGATGAGACTTTGACTAAGGTTAAAGTTGCTGAGGTAACTCATAGTGTTTTCTATGCACCACAATATGTTGCTATAGAACAAGGATATTTTGAGGATGAAGGATTGGACATTCAACTTACTTTAACTAGTGGGGCTGATAATGTTATGGCTGCAGTACTTTCAAAAGATGCTGATATAGGATTATCAGGAAGTGAGGCTACAATATATGTCTATAATAAAGGCGAAAAGGATTATATTAAAACTTTTGCTCAATTAACTCAAAAGGATGGATCATTTCTTATATCAAGAAAAAATATTAAAAACTTTGAAATAGAAGATTTAAAAGGAAAATATGTAATCGGAGGAAGACAAGGTGGAATGCCTGAAATGACTTTGGGATATGCTTTAAAACAAAATAATATTGATCCTAAAAAAGATTTGACTATTGATACAAGTATAGATTTTGCATCTATGGCTGGAGCATTTATTGGAGGAACTGGGGATTTTGTTACTTTATTTGAACCACTTGCTACTAAAATAGTTAATGAGGGATATGGCTATAAAGTAAAACAACTAGGTACTTTAACAGATAATGTACCATATACAGCTTATAATGCTAGGATAAGTTATATTAAAAATAATAAGGAAACAATTGAAAAATTTGATAAGGCTATTCAAAGAGGATTAGATTTTGTAAATAATAATAGTAGTGATAAAATTGCTAAAGTAATAATGAATCAATTTCCAGATACATCATATAATGATATAAAAAATGCTATAGATAGTTATAAACAAAATAATACTTGGCCACAAGATACAACTTTTACAGAAAAATCATTTAATCATTTACAAGATATTATAATAGAAGCAGGATTTTTAGATAAAAAAGTAAGTTATAAAGACTTAATATATGAGAAATAATTTATTAGAAATAAAAGATTTAAAAAAGATATATCATACTAAAAATAAAGAGACTTTAGCTGTAAAAGATATAAGTTTTAGTGTAAATGATCAAGAGTTTATTTCTTTAGTGGGACCATCAGGGTGTGGTAAATCTACTATATTAACTATTTTAGCTGGAATAATAAAGGATTATGATGGTGAAATAGAATATAATAAGGAAAAGCCTAAGATAGGATATATGCTGCAGGAGGATTCTTTGTTTCCTTGGAGAACTGTTTTAGAAAATGCTTGTTTGGGACTGGAAATAAAAAAGGAATTGAATCATGAGACTAAACAAAGAGTTATAAATCTATTAAATAAATATGGATTAGAGGAGTTTATAAATAGTTATCCTGATACTTTGTCTGGAGGTTTAAAGCAAAGAGTTGCACTTATAAGAACTTTGGCTATGAATCCGGATATATTGTTACTTGATGAACCTTTTTCGGCACTTGATTATCAAACTAGATTGTCTTTGTCTGATGACTTAAAAAGTATTATAAAGCAAGAGGAGAAAACTGCTATTATGGTAACTCATGATATAACTGAGGCTATAAGTATGTCTGATAGGATAATAATAATTTCTGAAAGGCCTGGGACTATAAAGGAAATAGTAGATATAGAGTTAGAAAATCCTAGTACTCCTACTGAGAATAGAAAAGATAAAAATTTTGCTGTGTACTATGATAAGATATGGAAAGAGCTTGATCATCATGTATAGTGAAGAGCATAAGAGATATTTAAAGAGGGAGAAGAATAAGAAACAATTAATAACTTTTTTTAAGATTGCTATTATTGTGATATTTTTACTAGTTTGGGAGTTTGCTGCACGATTTGAGATAATTAATCCGTTTTTATCTTCGTATCCTACTAAGGTAATAACTACTTCGATAGACCTTTATACTAAGAATAATTTGATGTCGCATATTTTAGTTACTTTGTATGAGACATTAATAAGTTTTTCTTTAGCAAGTATAATTGGTTTATTAATAGCTAGTATTTTGTGGAGTAATAAGACAATATCGAAGATACTTGATCCTTATTTAACTGTTTTAAATTCTTTACCTAAGATATCACTTGGACCATTAATTATAATTTGGATTGGTGCAAATACTAAATCTATAATTTTTATGGCTTTGTTAATATCTGTCTTTACTACTATAATAAGTATGTATAATGCTTTTATAACTACTGATAAATCTAAGATAATTCTTATGAAGTCATTTGGTGCAACTAAATTACAATTATTTACTAAGTTAGTACTGAGAGGAAATACTAAGAGTCTTGTAAATACTTTAAAAATAAATATAAGTCTTTCCTTAATTGGTGTCATCATGGGAGAACTCCTAGTATCTAAGAAGGGCTTGGGTTATCTTATAACTTATGGCTCACAAGTGTTTAATTTAAATTTGGTAATAACTTCAATTTTTATACTAGGAATAATGTCTTATATTCTTTATATTTTGATAGATTTATTTGAAAAGAAAATGAAATAGCTTCTTTGTGAAGTTATTTTTTGGTTGGTTTTGGTTTTGTGGTTGGATTTGGTTTTATGTTTGGTTGTGGTTTTTGGTGTTTTGTTTTTTCAGTGAGGATTCTTTTTGGTGTTTTGATGATTTGTTGGGTTTTATATTTTTTTGATGTTTTTTATTTCTTTTGATAGTTTGTTGTGGATTTTTTGTTTTGTTTGGCATTTTTTGTTTTGTTGTGTTATTTTGATATAATTTTTTGCAAAGAAAAAGAGACTATCTAGCCTCTTCTGTTACTCTTGTTTCACGTATTACAGTTACTTTTATAGTACCAGGATATTGCATATCGCTTTCTATTTTTTCTTTTATTTCTCTTGCTATTTTATGACTGGTTGCATCGTCAACTTCTTCTGGTTTTACAAGAACTCTAAGTTCTCTTCCAGCTTGAAGTGCATAACTTTTATCAACGCCTTTTATTTCTTTTGAAATTCCTTCTAGTTGTTCAAGTCTTTTGATATAGTTTTCTAGGGAGTCATTACGTGCTCCTGGGCGTGAGGCTGATAGGCTATCTGCAATTTGTACTAAGTTAGAGATAATACTTGTTGCTTCATAATCTCCATGGTGTGATGCAATAGCATTTATTACAACATCATTTTCTTTATACTTTTTAGCAATGTTTATACCTATTTCAACGTGACTACCTTCAACTTCATGATCAATTGCTTTACCTATATCATGCAAGAGTCCTGCTCTTTTGGCAAGTGTTACATTTTCTCCTAGTTCTGAAGCCATAATTCCAGTTAGGTGTGCTACTTCTAGTGAATGACTAAGAGCATTTTGTCCATAACTGGTTCTAAAGTGAAGTTTACCAATAGTTTCGATAAGTTCATTATCTACTTTTGTAATACCTAATTCAAACAAAGCATTATTACCATATTCAATTATTTTTTCTTTCATGTCTCTGACGGTTTTGTCATATACTTCTTCTATTCTAGTTGGGTGAATTCGACCATCTTTTATTAAAGTTTCAATAGTAATTTTTGCTATTTCTCTTCTGAGAGGATCGAATGATGAAATAACGATGGCTTCTGGAGTATCATCTATTATTAAGTCTACTCCTGTAATTGCTTCTATTGTTCTTATGTTTCTTCCTTCTCTACCAATTATCCTTCCTTTCATTTCGTTGTTAGGAAGTTCTATTGTAGATACGGTTTGTTCGTTGCTAACTTCTGAGGAATACCTTTGCATTGAGGTAACTAAAAGTTCTTTAGCGCTTTTATCAGCACTTAGTTTTGCAGCATCTTCACGTTCTTTTATGTAGTTAGCAATTTCAATATTCATGTCTTCTTCAACTTTTTTCATAATAAGTTCGCGAGCTTTATTCTTTTCAAGTCCACTTATTTTAGAAAGCATATTAATTTGTTCTTGTTTTAGCTTTTCCATTTCAACTTGATCATTTTGAATTTTTTTAAGTCTATCTTGTAATTTTTCTTCACGATCATCTAAAAGTTGTTCTCTTTTTTGATAATTTTCATCCCTCTTATCCATATTTTTTTCTCTTTGAATAAGACGTTCTTCAGATTCTCTAATCTCAGATTTTTTTTCTTTTATTTCTTTATCTAAATTCATTTTTAGTTTATGTGCTTCCTCTTTGGCTTCAAAAAGCATGTCTCTTTTAACTTTTTCTGATTCTTTTTGAGCCTTTTCAGATAATGTTTTTATCTTTGATTCAGCATTGTTTACCCTAAAATGATTTATTAAAAAAGTAAAACCAATTCCTAGGAATAATCCAATTATGATCAGCAAAATGGATAAAATTGTGTTATCCATATTTACCTCCAATCTTATATGTTAATTTTATTAACACTATCTTTATTTTAAAGTTAAATTGGGGAAATGTCAATAAAAAGAAATTGGTAAACTTTTTTCTGAAGTGCAACAAAACTACATTGAAAAAGACATATAGAAATATTACACTTATTATAAGCCAAATAGTAATGGTAATACATATATGTCTAAAGAAAATATAAAGAAAAAAAATCAATACTATTATTTAAGAAAAGTTGAATGTCGAATAAACAGAGTTGGCTTTTGGTTTAAAATATTAATGTAGTTATTTTTGTTTTTATTATTTATTACAAAAATTGATAATTAATATTTATTGACTTTTTGTTTTTATATTTTTAATTTTTGTGTTTTGTGGTTGTTTTATAATATTATACTTTTACTCTTTTATACCTTCATTATAATTATAATATTTTATTTTAAACTTAATGCTATATCTTCAAGATAGTAATTATTGTAATATGATTTTGATTGTAATTTTTCTATCCATTTTTTAATATCTACTTTTATTTCATCGGTTCCTCTTCTGTAAGTAATTCTAAGCATCATTCCTAATTTATTTATCATGTCAAATACATAACTATCAAAATTTAGTCTGTCAGCATCATTGTATGCTTCTACTATACTTTTTATAATTTTAAATGATTCAGCAAACTCATCTTTTGATAAATATTGATTAGCTCTATCAATGTATTCTGTAAGTTTGTATGAATAAGCACCATCAAGAATTAATTCATTGTATAAATTGTTATAATAAAATTCATACTTTTGTTTTGGATAATATTTTCTAAAATAATTGGAAAAAGATGGTGTTCCTATAATAACTGATTTATTTATTTCATTTGCTGACAATAAATATTTTTTAAGTTCTTCAGCTGGTATTTCTTGTAATATCAAGTTTATATTGGCTTCTTTTTCTTTTATTGGTGTTTTTAATTCAATTTCGGAATATTCAAGATTTGATATTGCCATTATAACTGCATACTCATGTTTACATGGATAAGTACATGGGCATGTGCATTCATACCGAGCATGATCCTCATCTTGTATTTCAATGGTTACATTATATGGTTTGTTAGAATTTCCATTTATTTTTGCATAGTATTTGTTTTTTGTTTTATAAATATTTTGTATATTTCCACTATAATAATAATCTTCTCCGCGATTTTTTATTTGATATGAGAAATCTTTTTCTAATGTATCTGCAAGGACTTCTTCATCATAAGATTCTATGTTGTTTTTTGAAGGAATACTTTTCTTTTCTGGTTTTGATTCTCCTATTTGGGCATTTATTTCATCCAATTCAGTAGAAGTTAATATTTCTTCTTTTAGTTCATCATAAAGTTCTTTTGTATCAAATTTCATTTTTAACACCTCACATTAATTATAATCATTTTTTATATAAATATAAAATACCTTTCTAATTATCTGTATACTTTAATTCAGCTTGTCTAATAACTTGTTCAACTGCTCCTTCTCTTTTTAATGGAGGATAGTTGTATTTAATCAGTAATCTTCTTATATTAACTCTAATTCTAGCTCTAGCATCTTCTCTCTTGAATGCATCTAAAGTTAAATTTTTATTAATAATTTCTATTAATTCCTTTGCTATTTGAACTAAAGTTTCATCCTGCATTAATTCTTTTATTTCAGGATCTGCTCCCAAAGCATCAAAGAATGCTTTTTCTTCAGAAGATAAATCATACTCATTTCCTTTTTCTAATTCATCTTCTATTTCCTTCTTTAATTTAATCATTTCTTCAATGATTTTTTCTACATCAGCTATATCGGTTCTTTCATTATAAGCATCAACTATCTTATTAAACTTAGTTGAGAATTTTTCTTGTAATGTTAGGTTTATCTTACCAATATCACTTATTGTTGTTTTAATAGCTCTTGATAGTATTTCAGCTGCTATATTCTTATCTTTTAAACTTCTTAATTTATTAAGCATGGTATCACTTAATAATTCTAAACTATTACCTCTAGATAACTCTCCAAGATTAATTAACTCATCTTCTCTAATAGATTGTTCAAGCATTACTCCAACATTTCTATTAATTTCTGATACGTCTAATTTATTCTCATTTGTTATCTTAGATATAAATGATCTAACTGAAATAATAAATAATACTTTGTCTTTATAGTATTGCTCTAATATACCATTACATAAAGTATAAAGATTTTTAGCATCTAAACTATGCTTCATAAATCTTTTCTTTTTATCTTTGGAACTTAATACTAAGTTAGCTCCATCTTTAATTAAATTATATTTGCCAGTATTATCCAAATCATTAAAGTTAGAATAATCGAATCCATTTAATATTCCATCTATAATTTCAATTTTATCTTTTAGAGCATTTACTAATTCATTATTATCTACTACCTGTCTTTGATCTCTTGTAGTATAAGTTTTTAATGCATCTAATAACCATGCTTTTAATCCAATATAATCAACTATTAATCCAGCTGGCTTAGTTCTATAAACACGATTAACTCTTGCAATAGCCTGCATTAGATTATGAGCTTTCATAGGTTTATCTATATACATTACACCTAATCTTGGAACATCAAATCCAGTTAGCCACATATCAACTACGATAGCTATCTTAAACTTCTCATTAGGTTCATCTGCTTCATTTTTAAATCTAATTTCTAATTCCTTTTTATCATTCTTAGTACCAATAGCTTTTTGCATTCCTTCTGAATCTTTATTTGATGGTGTAATAATCATATTAACTACATCTTTATAATCAGGTCTTAATTCTAAGAATTTTTGATACATTGTATAAGCTGCTTTTCTTGAATAAGCAACTACCATAGCATGATCTGCTACCATATCTTTTCTTTCTTCAAAATGACTAATAATGTCTTTAACAATTAACTCCAATCGATCAGGATCTTCAATTACTTGTGATATCTTAGCCATCATTTGTTTAGATTTATTTATGGCATGAGAATCAGCTACACCTTCATCTTCAATAAACCTATAATAATTATCTATTTCATCTAATATCTTTTGATTTAATCCAACTCTAGCCATTCTAGATTCATACATAATAGGAACTGTAGAGCCATCTAAAATAGCTTGTGTCATATCATAAGTATCAATTACATCCCCAAATATTGATGATGTAGATTTATCTTTAGTTTCAACAGGAGTACCAGTAAATCCAATATAAATAGCATTAGGTAAAGCATTATGAAGGTATTTAGCAGTTCCAAACTTTTCTTTAGCTTCATTAGTTTCATAATCTATCTTCATAGTAGCTTCAAGTCCATAATGTGATCTATGAGCTTCATCTACTAAAACTAAGATATCATCTCTATCACTAAATAATCCTGTTTCTTCTTCAAACTTTTGTAATGTAGTAAAGAAAATACCACCAGCAATTCTATCTTTTAGCATTTCATCAAGTGATTGTCTTGAATCTGCTTGTCTTGGTTTTTGTTTTAGATAATAATCACATTTAACAAAAGTTTCATATAATTGATTGTCTAAATCATTTCTATCAGTTACTACTACTAAAGTAGGATTATTTAATAACTTAATCATATTACCAGAATAGAATACCATACTAAATGATTTTCCTGATCCTTGAGTATGCCATACTATACCAGCTTTACCAGTTTTAACACCGTTAGTAACTGTAGAAAGAATAGCTTTCTTAACACCAAAGTATTGATGATATTGAGCTAATATCTTTTTATCATCACTAAATAAAATAAAGTTTTGAATAATATCTAACAGTCTATCTTTTCTAAACATTCCGTTAAATAGTGTTTCATGTGTAGGCATATTCTCATATACTTCATCAGTATCTTCTACCTTTTTCCAATCACTAAATCTAGAATATGGACTTGTAATAGTACCAGTTTTGGCAGTAACACCATCACTTATTACTAAGAATTGATTATATTTAAATAGTGAGGGTATATAAACATTTCTATAGCCAGTTAATTGAGTATAAGCATCTTCTAATTTAACATCCTCATTAGTAGCTGTTTTAAGTTCAACTACTACTAGAGGAATACCATTTATAAAAATAATTATATCTGGTCTTTTAGTATCAAATTCAATAATAGTATATTGATTAATTGCTTGGAAGTGATTAGCATTAATATTATCAAAATCAACTAATTTTACATTCTTATATTGATAACCAGTATTAGTTTTAATTTGTACTGGAACACCCTCTAAAAGATATCTAGTAAAGATTTTATTATCTTCAACTGGATTACCGTGTGATAGTGTCTTTATAGTCTTTATGGCATCTTGGATTTGGGAATCATTAAAATCTTTATTAATTCTACATAAATCATCAAAAAGATTATTTTCCATAAAAACATTATGATAATCCCTATCAATGTTATATCCATTTAACCTTTCATAACCCAATTCTTCAAATATATTTAATGTAGCATCTTCTAATTGTTCTTCATTAAACATCTTAATCACTTCCTTTAAAACTAAATTTATTTAATTTTGAATTTTTCTTTAATTTCATTTTCAAATTTTATATTTTCTGTATAAATTTTTTTCTTTAGAGCGTTTATCAATCCATAAATTATTTGAAGGTCTAATCAAATTATTGGTTACACTATAATATTCCTTCTTTCTACAAACAAACTTATGAGATTCAAGAATACCTGCAAACCTTGATGCTATAAATCTTATATTTTTTGATGCATCTAAATATTCTTTGCAATCTCTAACTTCATTAATATTTGAATAAATCAAAGGGTTGGCAATGATATTATCGTACATTGTCAAGCAACAAATTATTTCACCTTTTAACTTATTAAATTCTTCTCTTGGCTATATGATAAATTCAAATATTATCTGACATATTATAAATACAATAACACCACTTAAAATAGTCAAAAAAGTTTCGTCAGTAATAATCTTTATTAAAATATTATCCATTTGTCCTCCAATTCAACAAATCACAATTTGTATGATTAAATCTCTAGATTATCTAAATCTATTTCACCATTCATTAACTTTGGTAATAATGTGTCCCTTAATTCTGATAAACTTTTACTTTCAATACTGTTATTAACATATTCATTAAGCATTGGAGTAAATATTTTATCCATTTTTTCCATTATTTTTTCATTTGGAATTTTTACTATTGCCTTATCGAGTTCCGTCCTTTTTATATGCCCCATTGTTGTAGCTTTACCAGCCGCAATTTCTATAAAATTGTCTAAATATTTCAAAGTCCAGAAATAATAAAACCATTTTGGATATTTATCTGAAGTAACTTTAAATATATGTTGATTTAATCCTGCTCTACCTCCACACCATATGCTCATACATAGTGTTCCAGACCAGGCAAATAATATATCTCCATTATCTATTATTACATCACTATCAATATCAGACCTACATCTTTCTGTTTCTGAGGTAATTCCAGAATTCATTTCTTTAATTTTTGTTACAGGTAAACCACTTTCATCTATGGGTCTAAATTTTTGCATTGCTAAACCATTTTTGTAATTTGCAATTTTTGAAAGAACTGACTCTTCATATTCTTCCAAATTATCTATACAATTATTGAACTTTATTTTCATTAACTCATGCAAATTATTATTTTATTTACTAATTATGTTATATAACACAAATTATTATTTTATTTACTAATTATGTTATATAACACAAATTATTATTTATCTCATTATTTAAATCAATTTTTTTATCAATATTCATCAACATAGCAGCAATTATATCTTGATATTTTCTGTTAGGAATCTTAAGATGACATTTAAGTAATTCAGGTTGCCTTAAACCTGTTACAGTCGAACCTGTTGCTCTTCCACTAAGTTCACCTTGAAATTGTTCACTGAACATATAATAATAAATGTATCTTGAATTAAATTCTTTTTTTATTTTTAATCCAAATAATCTTTGACTCAATACAATCTTATCATTTGAATCCCAGTATAATAATTCACCAAATGGTGCCTCAGAAGTTATAAGTATAGTACCTCTTTCGACCTCTTGTTTCATCCATTTATTATACATTTCTTGATCCACATATCTAATTGTGTCTGGTTGAACTATTCGTCCTTTTTTTATGTTTTTTGCAGAAAGAGCCATATAATCTGTTTTAACTTCAGACCAATCACCTCCCAATTTTTTAGGTGTTTTTCCTCTATAATCAATTACTTCATCGATTACATCTTTTATTGTATATTCATCTAACATTATTTTATCTCCTTGCTTTCTTTCAATAATTTTTCATATTGTTTTTTCCAAGCTCGTGAAGGTTTTTTACATATACCATCTGGACTTGCAAAAGCACAAATATCTTCAATACCATTGCTTGAACAAATATCGGGATTTTTTTGCCTACACCCAAATGTTTGATTTGCTTTATCTTCTTCATTCAATTTATCATTAAAATCAAATTTTAATTTTTTATACATGTTTGTGCTCCTTTCTCCTACAAATCACAATTTGTATGATTAAATCTCTAGATTATCTAAATCTATTTCACCATTCATTAACTTTGGTAATAATGTGTCCCTTAATTGCTCCAATTTATTAATTTCAAAACAATTCACTGATATTTGATCAAATAATGGTCTGATAATTTCATCAAACTGACTTATTAATTTCATAGATGGAACTATTATTTCATGTGTTTCAACATCATTTTTATTAATATGTTGTTGAGCCCCACCTGTTTGTTTTAAAACCAAATCATTAATACTATTTAAAATACTTAGATACATATAATTATTTAGCTCTTTTTCGTTTGTTATAATTCCTATAACAGATTGATTAGCACATGAATCAATCTCTAATCTGCTTACTTGTCCAAGAGTAGCTCCAGTAATAGCTAATACTGTTGTACCTATCGGTAATAAAGTTGTAGATGATTTGTTTAATCCTAATTCTGTTATTTTTTCACTTGCTTTAATTATTCTAAATTTATTTATTTCTCCAGAATTAATCCAATTAATTGAACCATTCCAATATTCTTTTTTTGTTCTACTTGGTGTTCCACCTAAAACACACTTAGCAACATTTTTTATGCTTTCAACTGATGAATTAGTATCATTCAACTGACTAACTAGTTTAAAATATAAATTATTGCATAACTCATGCAAATTATTATTTATCTCACTATTTATTCTTATTCTGTAATCAATTGATTCTAAAAGTTTTACTATTCTTTTAGCATCATTTTCATCTTCTGGATATTCTATCTCAAGATTTCTCAAATTGCTTAAACTTATAAATTTTTGTGTACTACCATTTAATTTTGAATAAATCATATCCATTGTTTTAGGAGTTTTTAAAAAATAATACAGCCATTTACTTTTTAATTCATTAGAAATCTTAAATAATCCCATATTTTTTATTGCATAATCTGGATTACAATCAACTCTATAAACTAGTCCTATAGTTCCAATCATACTATATAGAATATCATTTTTCTCTACTAAGCTTCGTTCATTTATTTTATTAAAATCCTCTTCTGAAATATAAGATATATTTTCAAAATCTATTGTATCACCTTTAATATTTTTTGATGTTATTAATATTTTTCCAGAATCTAAATGTTTAGGCGAATCATGTGTTCCATCTCTTACATCATCACAAAAGTCTATAGCTTTATGTGACTTGAAAATAATATTTCTCATATACTCCTCCTTCAAAATTCTATGCTATATACCTTCTATGTGATATTTTAACATTACTTTGATTAACTAAAGCATAGTTCATTGTAGTTTCTATTTTTACATGACCTAGCAATTTTTGAACTTGTTCAACTGGCATACCTTTATCTATCGCCATTGTTGCTAATGTTCTTCTAAATTTGTGTGGATGAACTTTGTTTATATTTGAATTTATTCCTAATGTTCTAATTATTAATTCAATACCAGAAACAGATAATCTCTGATGTGGTTCTCTCATTGATACAAATAAGGCATCGTTTGAATCATTTCTTTTTGAAATATATTCTTTTAAGTGCAATTTTGTTTTTGCATCAAAATATACTTCTCTTTCTTTATTACCTTTACCTAATACAATACAAGAACGATCTTCAAAATTAAGACTATTAATATTTAAATTAACAAGTTCTCCAACTCTCATTCCTGTTGAAATTAATAATTCTATTAGTGATAAATCTCTTATGTTTTCACATTCATCTCTTAACCTTTCTAAATTTTCATCAGTTAAAACTTCTTTAACAACCACTGCTGTTTTTATTTTATGTATTCTTCTAACTGGACTCTTTATAATATAATCCTCATCTTCTAACCAAGAGAAGAATGATGATAATACTCTTCTTATATTATCTATAGTTGTAGATCCACAAGAACTATTATCTTTATAATTAGATAAATAATTTCTTATTTCATTTGTTGATATTTGTTTAATACTTTTATCAAAACTATTAACAAATTTTTCAATTATTTCTTTATAGTATTTAATTGTTCGTTCTGAACAACCTTCAACTTGTTTAGATGAAATAAATGAATCAATCATATTCTTATTTTCATCTATTTCTTCCTGATGTTTTAATTCATCTGTTTTAATAATAAACTCTACTCCTTCAAAGTTTATTATTAAGCTCTCTTTGAGCTTATTAAGTTGATAATCGGTAAGACTATCTTCCATGTCTTTTGTAATATTAGATATTACTTCTGTTTTCATAATAATTCCCCCTTTAAGACGGTAATTATTATACTACAAACGATTATTCTAACTCAAAACCAATGGCTTTCATATTTTTTCTAATTTCTTCTTCTAACCTATGTGATTCTTCAAATTGCTTTGATAATTCTGAAGTTATATTCTTCATTTTCTCTTCAAACGGAATATCATCACTTTGATTTTCTTCAACTCCAACATATCTACCAGGTGTCAATACATTATCATTGGCACTTATTTCTTCTGTAGTTGCTGAATAACAAAATCCTTTAACATTTTCATAATTATCATCATTTTGATATCTATGATATGTATCTGCAATTTTCTTAATATCTGTTTCTGATAACTCTCTTAATCTTCTAGTTACCATTGAACCCAAATTATTTGCATTAATAAATAATGTTTTACCTTTTTGTTTCTTATTTCTATTAATTATCCATATAGAACATGGAACGGTAACTGTATAGAATAAGTTAGTAGGCATTGATAAGATACAATCTACTAAATCATTTTCAATTAGTTTTTTTCTAATTTCTCCTTCTTGACCACCTGCTGATAATGAACCATTTGCTAAAATACAAGCCATCTTACCATTCTGTGATAACTTAGATATCATGTGTTGTAACCAAGCAAAATTGGCATTGTTTTTTGGTGCTAAACCATATCTCCATCTTGGATCATTTTCGACTTTATCTCTATCCCACTCAAGATTAAATGGTGGATTGGCAAGTATAAAATCAGCTTTTAAATCTTTATGTAAATCTTCAGTAAAAGTATCAGCTGCATATTTTCCTAAATCACCATACATAGACCTTATAGCTAAGTTCATTTTTGCAAGTCGCCATGTGGTAGGATTTTTCTCTTGTCCATAAATTCCAATATTATATATATTACCTTGATTTTCTTCTACAAACTTCATTGATTGAATAAACATTCCACCAGAACCACAAGCTGGATCATATACTTTACCTTTAAATGGTTCAATACATTCAACCATAGTTCTAACTAAGCAAGCTGGTGTATAAAATTCTCCACCTTTTTGTAATTCATTTTTTGCAAATTGACCTAAAAAATATTCATATATTCTTCCTAAAATATCTTTTTGAATTGCTTCTTTAGTTCCAACTTTAATATTGGTAAATAAATCTAGTAGTTCACCTAAATTGACATTTCTCATTGTTGGAGAGTTGTAATCTTTTGGTAAAACATTCTTCAATGATGTATTTTCTTTTTCTATTAATGTTAAAGCATCATCTATAATTTCACCAATATTAGAATCTTTTGAATGTTCTACTAAATATTCCCATCTAGCATTTTTTGGAACATAAAATATATTTTCTGCTGTATAACAATCTCTTTCTTCTTCTAATCCAGCACCTTCATCTACAAGTTCATTATATTTTTCTTCAAAAGAATCAGAAATATATTTTAAGAATATTAACCCTAGTACTATAAATTTATAATCTGATACAGAAACAGCACCTCTCATTTTGTCAGCAGCTGCCCATAGTTTATCTTCTAATTTTTTTAATTCTTGTTCACTCATATTACTTACCACCTTTTATTTTATACATACAATAACGAAACAACGCATACTTAACCGAATCATCTACATTAGTCTTATTTAATTCTAATAGATTATCTACAACTTTTTTT
>CAVGVM010000077.1:0-2440 GCA_963632645.1 Lachnospiraceae bacterium
TTGCAAAAGTATATGCTGATTATAATTTTCATCCCTCAAAAACTACAACATAGCGTTATTCTTTAAATAATTTACTGACTCAACAAGTTCCATTTCCTGTTTTACCTCAATAACAGCATATACATCAAGTTTTTTTATTAACAAAATTTTTTCCTTAATATTCATAATCCCAGTACCCAAAGCCATATGATCACTTTTTCCATTAAAATCATGTATATGAATATGATTTATTCCATTATTAAAACCTAGAAAAAACCCCTCAGCATTACTATTATTCTTCAAATCATGACCCATATCTAATGTAAAAAACAAATTGTTAAAAGTACCCACTATTTTAAAACCTTCTTTTAAATAATCAGGCAATTTCAAGTTTTCAAACATTATTTGAACACCAAATTTCTTACCTAACTCATTTAGAAAAAAACAAGAATCTTTTAAACTTTTCTTGTATTCATCAAGATACTTTTCATATATAAATACTTTTTTATTAGGAAGCGAAAAATGAATTCCAGGATCCAAATGCAAATTATATTTTTTAATATTAAGTTGCACCCCACGTTCAACTATCGCTTCTATTTTTTTTAAATATGCACTTCTTATATCATTATCTAATTCTCCAACATCTAATTTTTCAGATAAATGTATCGTAAACTCAATATCATATTCTCTTGCAAGATCTTTTAACTTATCTGAAAGTATACAATAAGGCAAATCCATGTTCAATTCAACAAAAGAAAGATTTAATCGTTTAGCAAGTTTTACATTTTCTTCTATTGTATTATATTCTATCATCGTAGGCATACCAAACTTCATATTCTATTCCTCCTTATAACAATTATATCACATTATATTTTTAGTTTAAAATAAATACAAATAAAAAAAATTAACCCAAATAAAACACCTAAATAACAATAATACAAGTCATAATTCTCATAGTGTAACCCCCTAAAATTTGACAAAATCCAAAAACACTGGTAAAATATTTAATTGTCGCGTGAAAAAGAGGTGTATATTAATGTTTTACGATGAAAAACAAGCAATAGAAAAAGTTGAAGAAGAACCGTCCCAGATATTTAATTTAATAGATGAAGGACACTTAGAATTAGTAGATAAAATCTTAAGAAAAAAATCTACAAACATCAACTTAGTAAATACAAACGAAGAAGATATATTAAGTTATTTATTAAAGAAAAATCATTACGATTTAGTCTTAAAACATATGAAAAAGAAAGAATGGGATGTAAACCATCAAGATAAAAATGGTAACACATTTGCCCATATCTTAGTAACAAAAAAATACCTAGAAGTAATAGACATAATAAAACAACTACACAAGAACAAAAACTTCTTACCAAACATAAGAAATAAACAAGGAGAAACAATCCTAGACAGATCAATAAATAACAACTATATCTATACAACAGTAAAAATACTAGAAGATCAAAGATTCAATAACATAGACCTAGTCTCATTTAAGAATCTTTATGAAAAATATATAAAAAATGACAACTACGGAACATACTCCAAAATGAACAACCTAGAAGTAATAGTAGACAACTTAAAAGAAAAAGAACTACTTCCAAAACTAACAAAAATAATCAATTCACTAACAAACAACTTTGAAGAAGTAAAAAAATTAGTAAAAATGGGTGATATAAAAACACTAGACAACATGATATATGGAGTATTAACAGAAACAAAATAATCTTAAACGAGAAACCTCTCGTTTTTTCTTTTGGCAAAAAACAATCAATCGACTAACCGCAACATCCATTATATAATTACCATAAGGAAGTGAAACTATGAAAAACACCAAAATAACAAATTTACTAAAATCGAAAAAGTTCAAAATAATAATCAAAATACTAATAATTATAATCATAATTACAACAACAATAGCAATAATTCATAAAGAAAACGAAAAAACAAAACAAGAAATATTACAAAACATACAAGAAGCAATACCAGATAAACTATTGCCAGAAAACTATTCCATAAATGCCGACAAAGAATTCAAAGTAGACAAAAACCAAATAAAATACAAAATACTAAAAGATACCATCACAAGAGAAAATAAAACAACCTATAAAGTAAAAGTATCATACCCATCTGAAGTAAAAAAACTACCAAAAGAAAATAATATAGAATCCAGTCTTATAACAAGTGGTGAAGATATTTTTTACATAGAAATATCCCCAAAAACCAAACAAATCCAAAAAATAACTCTAAAAAATAAAGAAATAATATATAAAAAATAATAACCCAAGATAAATTATTGATTAATTTGTCTTTTTAATTTATAATCTATATCTAGGAAGTGATACACATGAATATGCCAAACTTAAAAGAAGCAAGAAAAAGAACAACAAAAGAAGTACAAACAAAAAACTATAAAATAAATGAAGAAAACAAAAAAGTCCTAAAAGATAAAACTTTTTTC
>CAVGVM010000078.1:0-2255 GCA_963632645.1 Lachnospiraceae bacterium
TAATAGAATAGGAGGCAGAAGATGAGTTTATTAAAAAAAAATTAATATATTATTAGCATGCACAGCACTCCTGTTTACTATACTTGTGATTCAAGATTCTTATGCTAAATACTTAACTGAAGCAAATGGAACTACTGATATATCAATTGCAAGATGGAAAATACTTGTAAATGGACAGGATATAAGAAATAACTCTAATATATCTAATGTAATAACTCCAAAATTTATTGAAAATGAACATATAAATAACAATATTATAGCACCAAAATCTGAGGGTTATTTTGATTTAGTAATAGATTGTGAAGCTGCAGATGTATCTTTTGACTATGAAATATCAACAAGTGTAAATGTAAACAGTAGCGTTAAAGACTTAAAAGCAACAGGATATTCAATAAATGGAGGAAATCGTCAAACATTAGATGATACAAGTATTATAAAAAATCGAGTTTTACAAAAAGATAAAATAAAACAAATAGAAATAAGAGTATATATAATATGGGATGATTCAGATAGTAATACTATGGATAATGAAGCTGATACTAATGCTACTAAAACAGGAAAACCTGCTAAATTGGATGTTAATTTATCATTTAAACAAGTAGCAGAACAAACACAAACTTCTTAATGGTCTTAAATACAAAAGATAGCATTTTCAAAATAAAAGAATTATTGTATAATTAATTTATAAAAAAATAGAAGAAGGAGGAAAGATTTATAAAGTATTTATAAATCAAAGAAGACTATGAAGAAACCAAGAATCTTCAAACAAATGCTCGGGTGGGTAAAGCTAACAAATAATAAAGAACCCTTCCAAAAAAGAAGAAAATAATAGCAATAGGACTAGTAATAACATTACTAGTTTTAGTAGTGGGAATAACATATTCATTATGGAACTATGGATACTTAGGAGAGACAAATACATTACAAACAGGAGATGTATCATTAAAGCTTCTAGAGAGTACAAGTGAAATAATAGATATAAAAAATGCCTTACCAAAAGGAGATAATGAAGGAAAAACACAAGAAGAAACATTTAATTTTGCAGTAATTACAAAAGCATCATATAAAACAGCTTTAAGTTATGATTTAAGTATAGAAAAACTAGAAGTAGATGAAGGCTATACTTCATTAGAAGATAAAGATATAAAAGTATATCTAGAAGACTATAATAACAATGAGTTATTAGCACCAAGTTTAATAAGTGATTTAAATAATAAAATATTGTATAGTAAAATTAATAAACATAGTAACACTACTACAGAAATAACAGATAAATATAAACTTAGAGTATGGTTAGATAAAGAAGTAGATATATCAAACTGGACAAAAGAAACAAAACTAGAATATAAATTTAAAATAGGAGTTAAGAGTGAGGAAACAGAAGTAATTTCAAAGCCTAATGCACCAGTACTAGATGATGCAATGATACCAGTATATTATGATGAAACATCAGAAACATGGAAAAAAGCAGATAGCTCAAATGAAAACAATAGTTGGTATGATTATGACTCTAAAAAATGGGCCAATAGTGTAACAGTATCAAGTGCTAACAGGAGTACTTATAAAAGTGCAAGTGTAGGAACAGAAATACCAATGGATGATATACTTACAATGCAAGTATGGATACCAAGATATAAATATAAAGTATGGAATTATAATGCAGATGGAACAGCAACAAGTGATGAACAAGAAATAGAAATAGAATTTGAAAAAGGAACATCCAAAACAGGAGAAATAACATGTACCGATAGTATATCAGGAACAGATGGAGATCCATCAGAAACATGTAAATTAAAAGCAACAAATGAAACTTGTACGGATGATACATGTAATAACAAAACATATACGCATCCAGCATTTACATTTGGAGAAGAAGAAATAGAAGGATTTTGGATAGGAAAATTTGAACTTACAGGTACAATAAGTAATATAACAGTAAAACCAAATTTAAGTAGTTTAAGAAGTCAAAAAGTAAGTTCCTTTGAAACAAATATAATGAATATGAAAAATAGTGGTAATAGTTATGGCTTAAGTACCACAACAGATACTCATATGATAAAGAATAGTGAATGGGGAGCGGTAGCATATCTATCACATTCAAAATATGGAACATGTACAGATGGTACTTGTAATGAAATAGGAATAAATAATAATTCAAGTTATACAACAGGATGTGGTGCAAAGGATGGGAGTTTATCAAGTACAACATGTAATGCTTACAACACTACAACCGGAATGTTGGCTTCAACAACACA
>CAVGVM010000079.1:0-3486 GCA_963632645.1 Lachnospiraceae bacterium
GACTGCTAGTTTAGTTCCACTTGATAAGATTATTTATGCTTTAAGGGATGTTACTGGTACGACTAAGTCAGTGGCTTTGATTGCAGTTTCTATTATGAGTAAGAAGATTGCTAGTGGTGCTGGAAAGATTTTGATTGATATTAAAGTTGGACATGGTGCTTTAGTTGAGAATAAGAAACAGGCTAGGGAACTTGCTAGGCTTATGATTGCTATTGGTAAGAAGTATGATAGAAAGGTTATTTGTATGCTTACGAGAATGGATAATCCTCTTGGTGATAATATTGGTAATAAGATAGAGGTTATGGAAGTTGTTGATATTCTTAAGAATGGTAAGAGAAATAATCTTAGTGTTTTGTGTATTGAAATGGCTAGTTTAATGTATTTTATGAGTAAAGATGTTAGTATGGATATTGCTAAGGACAGGGTTAAATATGCTGTTTCTAGTGGAAAGGCTTATAAGACATTTGAAGAGTTTGTGTCTTTACAAGGAGGAAGTATTCCTAATGGTGATGATGATAAGTGTTATGAACTTAAGGCTGTTAGGAGTGGTTATATTAATAGTATTAACAGTATGATTATTGGTAGTACTTCGATGAGGCTTGGAGCAGGAAGGGTTAAGAAAACTGATAATATAGATTTTGATGCTGGTATAATTCTTAAGAAGAATGTTGGGGATTATGTTAGAAAAGGTGATGTTTTGATGAATCTTTATGGTAAGAAGTTATCTTTTGATAAGGTGTATGATGCTTATAAGTTTTCGTTTTTTAAACCTTTTAGAAAGAGTATAATTATAGATGTTATTGAGTAAAATTATTGTGTAAGTGTATTTCGTGTGATATAATTAAGCAAAGGAGTTGATAATATGAGTAAATTTTGTTCTAATTGTGGGAATGAATTAAAGAAGGGTTCTTCTTTTTGTAGTAAATGTGGTCATAAAGTAGAGGAAGATAAAGAAGTAGTTACTGGAGAAGTTATTAATGATGAAAATGGTAATAGTTCTGTTCCTAAATCTAAGATTGCTGCTGGACTTTTAGGTATATTTTTAGGGGCTTTTGGAGTTCATAATTTTTATTTAGGTTATACTGGAAAGGCTGTTGGACAATTACTTATTACAGTTTTATCTTGTGGTATTTTATCATTTGTTTCTGGTATATGGGGACTTGTTGAAGGAATTTTAATTCTTACAGGTACTATTAATATAGATGCGGATGGTAATTATTTAGTTGACTAAGTTTAGTGATAAGAAATTTATTTTATTGATATTTTTAATACTACTTGTATTTGGTGTACTGGTAGTATTTGTTTTTGATGTTGATTGTTTGTTTAAGAGTATTTTTGGTATTGCTTGTCCTGGATGTGGTTTGACTAGAGGCTTTAGGGCTTTATTCCATGTTGATCTTAAAGAGGCATTTTTTTATAATATACTTACCATTCCTATATTTTTGTTTTTAGTAATTTTTCTTGTTTTGTTTGTTATTGATATTTTGTGTAATAGGGATTTTGTTAGTAGATATTTGTTGTTTTTTTCTAAGTATTATTATATTTTAATTGTTTTAGTGATGGTTAGTTTTGTTTTTAATAATGTTAGAGGTATATAAAAAACAAGTTAATTTTATTTGAGGTTAACTTGTTTTTAATTTTATTATTTTTTTAATTGATTGTTTATTTGTAATGATTCTTTCTTTTTATTTATTTGTTTTATGTTTATTACATAGGGTGCTTCTTTGTTTTCTGTGTTATGGAATTCTTCATAGGTGTAGTTTGTTAGTATTTTTAGATATTTTTTTATTTCTTGGCTTTCTTTTTGTCCTTCTTCATGTCCTGGGTATATTGTTATTACTATGTGTCCTTTTTTGTTTAACATGTTTAGGCTTTGTTTTATGGCTTTTATGGTTGTTTCTGTTTTGGTTGTTATTTCTTTGTTTTCTTTTGGGAGGAATCCTAGGTTAAATATTATTAGTGATATTTTTTGTTTGTATTTTTTCAATGTTTTTTCTATGTTTTTATGTCCTGTTTGGTATAGTTTATAGTTTTTATATTTGTCTTTTAGGAGGTTATTGGTGTTTTCTATGGCTTTTTTTTGAATGTCGAAACCAAAGAGGAATCCTTTTGTTATTATGTTTAGGAGATAGTTTGAGTCTTTTCCGTTTCCTATGGTGGCATCTATTACTATGTCATTTGGTTTTAGGTTTGTTTCCATGAGTGTTCTTGCTTTGTTTAAGATGCTTAGGTTGTAGCCTTGATAGGTGTTTCTTTGTTTTAGGGTTTTGTCTATATCATTTAAGATAGTAAATTTTTTTGTTGTCCATTGGGGTTCTAGGAGTTCGTTTTTATCTGGGTCTCCGGTTAATCTATTTATGATTATTTCTTCGTTTAGATTTTCTAGTTGATCACACACTATATCTATGTATTCTTCTTTGGTTAGAATATGAAATTTTTTTTCTTTATATAATTTTTCTAATTTTGTATCTTTTAGGATGTGAAGCATATGTATTTTTATTCCGTCTATATGTAGTTTATTTAGGTATTGTACGGTTTTTAGCATCATGTTTTTGGTTTCGCAGGGAAGACCATTTATGATATGTACTACTACTTTTATTTTTGCTTTTTTAAGTTTTTTGTACATGGTTTCGAATTCTTCTAGGGTGTGGCCTCGGTTGATTAGTTTTGATGTTTTTTCATGAATTGTTTGCAATCCTAGTTCTATTACTAAATCTGTTTTTTTGTTTAGTTCTTGTAGGTATTCTAAGCATTCATTTGTGATGGCATCTGGTCTTGTTGCTATGTTTATTCCTACGACGTTTTCGTATGTTAGGACTTCTTCGTATGATTTTTTTAGATATTCTAAATCTCCATAGGTGTTGGTGTTTGAACCAAAGTATGCTATGTATTTGGCATTTTTCCATTTTTTATGAAGAATTTGTTTTTGACATTCGAATTGTTCTTTTAGGGGTTTGTGGCAGTTTCCTCCGAAGGATGATCCTCCACTTTTACAATATATACATCCTCCGGTTCCTTTGATGCCATCTTTGTTTGGACAAGATAGTCCTAGGTTTAGGTTTACTTTAAATACTTTAGAGTTATATTTTGTTTTGTAGTAGTAGTCTAGGGTATGATATCTTTTATTATTGTATGAATATTTAAACATGAAATCACTTCCTTGATTTATTATATAGAAAAACTTGGCAAATCTCAATGTTTTGTTTTGTAAATTTGATGTAATGTATTGGGTACTTTAATTAATTCCAAGTGCTTTTTGTGAAAAAATTTATGTTAGTGGTAGGTGCTTTTGATTTTTTCGGTAATAGTATATATGAAGGGAGAGATTAGATGTTTAAAAAGATTAAAATTTATAATAATAATGGAAAGTTTTTGTTTGAGGAGGATGGTGTTAAGTATGATTATATTAATCCTTTGACAAGTGGGCTATTTAATACTATTATTCTTACTAGAGAGGGAAAGGCTATAATTGAGTCTATTGTTAGG
>CAVGVM010000080.1:0-3099 GCA_963632645.1 Lachnospiraceae bacterium
CTCCTAGGGTTGAACATGATCCTACTTCGTAGTATTTTTGTTGTCTTGGGCTCCATGCTTCGACATCACATGATTTTACTTTTAAGTCTGCTAGGTCGCCTGAACAACATTCTAGGGTTCTTACTGGGATATTTAGGTTTCTAAAGATTTCTACTGTGTATTTCCACATTTTGTTATACCAATTCATACTATCTTCTGGGTTACATATTACTATCATTTCTTGTTTTTCAAATTGATGTACTCTATAGATTCCTCTTTCTTCTATACCATGTGCTCCGACTTCTTTTCTAAAGCATGGTGAATATGATGTCATTGTTATTGGAAGTGTATCTTTTTTTAGAATTTGATCTTTAAATTTTCCAATCATTGAGTGTTCACTGGTTCCTATTAGGTATAGGTCTTCTCCTTCTATTTTATACATCATGGCATCCATTTCTTCGAATGACATTACTCCGGTTACTACACTACTTCTAATCATAAATGGTGGTATGCAGTAAATAAAGTTTTTGTCTATCATGTAGTCTCTTGCGTAGTTTAACATTGCTGATGAAAGTCTTGCGGCATCTCCCATTAGGTAGTAGAAACCATTACCACTTGTTCTTCCACTTGCATCTTTGTCTAAGCCATTAATGCTTGTTAATATATCTGCATGATATGGTACTTCGTAGGTTGGTACTTTTGGTTCTCCAAATTTTTCTATTTCTACGTTTTCGTTATCGTCTTTTCCTACGGGAACGCTTTTATCTATTATGTTAGGAATTTTCATCATTTTTTCTTTTATTTGTTTGTTTATTTCTTCTTCTTTTTTTTCTTTTTCTGTTATTATTTCGTTTATTTTTGTTACTTCTTCTTTTATTTTATTTGCTTTATCTAATTCTTTATTTCTCATTAGATTTCCTATTTCGTTACTTTTTTCTTTTCTTTCTTTACGAAGGTTATCTCCTTCTAGTTTTAGTTTTCTTGTTTGTTCATCTAGGTTATATATTTCATCTACTAGTGGTAGTTTTTCGTCTTGAAATTTCTTTTTTATGTTTTCTTTTACTAATTCTTTGTTTTCTCTTATTAGTTTTATATCTATCATATTATCTCTCCTTTATTTTTGTTTTCTTTCTTGTAATTCAAATCTATATTTTTGTTTTACGTCTGGGTATTTGTTTTTATCTACTTCACTTAGAAACATTTCTTTTGGTCTGGCATAGAGTTTTGTGTCATTATAAAGTGCTCTGTAGATTACTAGTTCTTCTCTGGTTTCGGAGTGGATTGCTAGATCTTCGACTAGGTAATAGTTACCTTTAAAGTGTTTGTAGATTCCTTTTATTTTTAATTTGTTCATGATTTTCCTCCTTTTTATAAAAAAAGGAATGGTAAGGAGTCTGGAAGACGGTACCATCCTTTGTTTAACTTATTTTATAACGGTATTACCGGGAATAATTGGTTCCTCTCGGGAGTAGATTCGTAAAACATTTATGTTAGTTTACAGCGACCACCAACTCTCTTTGATAAATTGTTTTATTACTAGTCTCCTTCACTGAATTAATTATATTTTAACAGATTTTTTGTTTTATGTCTATATTATTACGCTTAAAAATTTCAAATAAATTTATGTTGTAGATTTTTATTGAAAGTGCACAATTAAGTGCACTTTACTTAGAAATTAACGAAATAAATTTATGTTATACTAGGGATTACATCAAAAATTAATCTTTCAATATTTTTATAATTTAATTTATACCTAGTTAACTTTTTTTTTAGAGTAATTTTTCCAAAACTATTATCAAGCGATGCCAAATTAAATATTATTTTTCTTAATATAAATAGGTTATTGATTGAATTTCCCTCGCGATTCCTTGAATGATCTTCATCTAATATCACATCTAATTTCCAGTGAAGTCCACATTCAATACTCCAATGATTTCTTACTACTTTTTCTGCTTCATCCAAATCAATTTTATAATCAATAGTATAATAATTATCTGTTTCTATTACTTCTTCTTTTTCTTTTACTTTTACATATAATAGTGCATTTACAGTTTTCCATTTAGTTTTATCATCTACTTTTACTTGTCCAATTGATAGCCCTAACTCACCTATAAATGCTGATACAATATAAGGTATATTACCATTATTAATCTTATCAGTTGCACTTCTTACAGCTTTACCATCAATACTTATTTTTTTACCGGTTCTCTTTTGAATTAAGTCTTTTGTCCACTCAATAAATATTTCCATAAATTTTTTAGAATTTATTTTTGCATATATATCAGACAAACAATCATGAGATGGAGTTCCATTTTCTAACCCTAAAAGTTTAGTAAAATATTCTTCATTTAATTTCATGTAATCAGCTATATTAACAAAATCTTTTAATCCAAACAATAATCCATAAATTGTCATTATTAATATATCTATAAGTTTATATTTCTTACCTCGTATATCTCTTGGATCTTCTAATACTTCAAATCTTTCAAACAAATTCATAATAACCAACTTTCTATCTTTATATAATTTGATTATAATTTATTTTATAGGATTTTAAAATAGGTTTACACTATAAGTGTAAATTTTTTAAGCGATTGCCATACCATTTTTTGATTAAAACAATTTTTCAAGAGTTTTAAAATCTCTACACTAGTCTTAGAATCCAAAGCTCCAGTAGGTTCATCACATAATAACAATTTTGGATTTTTAGTAATAGCTCGTGCTATAGAAACCCTTTGTTGTTCTCCACCAGATAGTTGATTAGGAAATTTATTTTGATGCTTACCTAAACCAACCTCCTTTAAAACCTCTTTAGCGTTTTTAGTATTTTTTGTTATGTCTTTTACTATCTCAACATTCTCTAAAACAGTTAAAGTTGGCAATATATTATAAAACTGAAAAATAAAACCCACATTATCTACTCTACAACCAGTCAATTTAGCCTCATTATATTTTGAAATATTTTCATTATCAATTATTATGTCTCCCTTAGTAGATTTATCCATTCCACCAATCAAATTCAAAAGTGTTGATTTTCCAGCACCAGAAGGTCCTAATATTACAACAAATTCTCCTTTAGGTAAAGTAAAACTTATATTTTTAAGTGCATTAAACGTTTTA
>CAVGVM010000081.1:0-8090 GCA_963632645.1 Lachnospiraceae bacterium
GAGTTATATGGTGGTTATGAAAATGGTAAACTTATAATTGAAGAAAAGGGGAAATAATATGAAAAGTGCTAAAGGAAAGATAGTTACTGTAACTTCTACTAAGGGCGGAGTAGGAAAAACAATTGCTCTTTTAAATCTAGCTGGTACTTATGAAAAGCTTGGTTTAAAGACTTTGGTTATTGATTTGGATTTATATGGTGGTGCTGTTGCTACTTATCTTAATTCTAATAATGATAAGACTATATTTAATTTAGTTGAAGATTTAACTAATAATAGATATGAAAAAATAGAAGATTATTTATTTAGTTATAGTGATAAGATTGATATAATAGCAGCTCCTAAGGATCCGAGAATGGCTGGTAAAATAGATTCTAAGTATATTCCTCTTATTCTTAGAAATGTTATATATAAATATAATGTTATTTTAATAGATACTAGTCATACTTTAGATGAGATAAATGTAGTAACTTTAGATAATAGTGATTCTATACTTTATGTTTTTACTAATGATACATTTGATCTTAAAAATACTAAATCCTTTATTTCGATTATGAAAGATGTTGGTTATAAGAATTATTATACTTTGTTAAATGAGTCTGTTCATCCTGGAAGAAATCATTATTCAGCTTTTGATATTAGAAATATTATTAAGAATAATATAGATTTTACTATTTCTAAAAGTATGTATGTTAGAAATATTGATAAGTTTATTTTAGATGGAAAGATTATAATTCAAAATAAGAATTTATCATTTACTGATAGGAAAGAATGGGAAAAACTAAAAGTTTTAGCAAATACATTAATAAAAGATAGGAAGGAGGAAAACTAATGAAGAAAACACTTTCTGAGGCTTTTGAGATTGATGAGAAGCCTATATCTTTTAAAGAAACTGTAAGTGATGATTATGATATATTTGAAGATAAGATATTGCTTGATACTCTTAGAAATAAAGTAATACAAAATATAATAGATAATGATGTTCCTGACAATGAATTTTTAACAGAATATATAAATAATGAGATAGATGATGCTTTGGAAGGTTATGATTTATCAAATTTAGAGAGAAATCATATATTTAATCTTATAGAAAATGAAATACATGGTTATGGTCCAATTACAGAACTTTTAGATGATCCTAATATTACAGAAATTATGGTTAATGGTCCTGATAAAATTTATATTGAAATAGATGGTAAAGTAGTTAAGGATGATTCTGTTTCTTTTATAAATGATGAGCATATAATAAGAACTATTCAAAGAATGATTCAACCTTTAGGAAGAACTATTGATGTTGCAAGTCCAATGGTTGATTCGAGATTAAAGGATGGTTCAAGAATTAATGCTGTTATACCACCACTTTCATTAAATGGTCCGGTTTTGACTATAAGAAAGTTTAAGAAAAATTTGGAAACTATGGAAGATTTACTTAGAATGGGTACTTTAACTAGTTATATGGCAAGGTTTTTAGATGCTGCAGTTAAGGGAAAACTTAATATTTTGATATGTGGTGGAACTGGATCTGGTAAAACTACAGTATTAAATGTTTTATCTTCTTTGATTGGTAATCATGAACGTATTATAACTATTGAAGATGCTGCAGAACTTAAGTTAAAACAAGATCATGTAATTACTTTGGAAACTAGAAATATGAATTATGAAAAAGAAGGAGAAGTAACTATTAGAGATTTAGTTATTAACTCCTTGCGTATGAGACCAGATAGAATAATAGTCGGAGAAGTTCGTGGTAAGGAAGCTTTTGATATGCTTCAAGCAATGAATACTGGTCATGATGGTAGTCTTTCTACACTTCATGCTAATGGTCCTAAGGATGCTCTTAATAGACTAGAAACTATGGTTTTAATGAGTGGTATTCAAATACCAGTCCAAGCACTTCGTGAATATATTGAAAATGCTATTGATTTAGTTGTTTATATTGAAAGACTACAAGATGGAAAAAGAAAAATAGTTTCTATTTGTGAGGTATATAACTTAAAAGATGGAGAAATTAATTTAAAAGAAATATTTAGTTTCAAACAAAAAGGTCTTACTAGAAGTGGAGAAGTAAATGGTTCTTATGTGATGTATAAATATACTCCAAAGGTTTATAACAAGATAAAATCTAAAGGAATAGATGAAATAGACGATATATTTGGTAAAACAAAAGAAGAATAATTAGAAAGGAAGGGATAGTATGGGAGATTCTTATATATTTTTAGTAGTTCAAATTTTATTAATTATTGGACTCTTTTTGGTAGTAGTTTATCTTATTAAGATTAAAAACTCTTTAGCACTTGAAAAAAGAATAACTAGATTCTCTACAGAATCCCTTACTGATAGACCATTATCATTCTTTGATAAGTTAAATGAAAAGTATAATAATTTAATTAGTAAAATAACTAAAAGTTTAAGTAAATCTAAGATGCTTACTAAGTATAGTTTAAGATATGATAAATATTTAGATAAAACTAAAATAATAAAAGATAAAGCTATGGATATAGTATCTAATAAAGTTTTAATAAGTATTATAGCACTTGGAGTTACAATAGTATCTGATGTTTTAAGAGGACAACATTTAAGTGTTTTACAAGTTATTTTATCGTTATTAGTAGGTTTCTTTATACCAGATATTTTTCTTGTAATTAGTGAAAAACGTAAAAGGAAACAAATTGAAGAAGATTTATTTAAAGCAGTTTTAATTATGAGTAATGCTTTTAAATCTGGAAGAAGTATAATGCAAGCTGTAGAAATAGTCTCTCAAGAATTAGATGGTCCGATTAGTGAAGAATTTAAAAAAATGTATATAGATTTAACTTATGGTTTAGAACTTGATGTAGTTTTTGATAGATTATCATCTAGAATA
Source organism: Lachnospiraceae bacterium (assembly GCA_963632645.1). Taxonomy (GTDB): domain Bacteria; phylum Bacillota_I; class Bacilli_A; order RF39; family UBA660; genus UMGS1449. The sequence continues at coordinate 2,861 of CAVGVM010000081.1, forward strand.
AAACTTGAAGAAACAAAGTATATGGCTTCATCACTTGTTATTTTAAATAAGACTGGTGGTAATATTATAAAAGTATTTTCTTCGATTGAGAGAAGTTTCTTTGAAAGAAAGAAATTAAATAATGAACTTAAGTCTGTAACAGCTTTATCTAGTTTTGTTTTTAAAATATTAGTTGCTATACCATTTATTATCTTTATAATGATTTATATCTTAAATCCTGGTTATTTTGTACCTTTAGTTGCTACTATAGTAGGAAAGATAATACTTATAATTATACTTTTAATTTATGTTTTATATATAGTAATAGTAAGAAAACTAATAAGAATAAAGGATTGATAATATGAAGAATAAAAAAAGTTTAAGTTACAGAATATATAGTAAGAAAAATTTAAAAATGGCAGAGGAAAAGACTAATTTATTAGGAGTTAATAATAAATTAGATGCTGTTAATTTGTTAAATACAAGATTATTTATTAGTATAATTGTGTTTATAGGTATATTGTATTTTGTTGATTTTGGTTATTTTATTGCTCCGATTGTAACATTTTTAGTGTATGAACTGTTTTTTCCAGTGGTAATTGATCAAAAAATAGAGAAGAGAAGAAGAGTTTTAGAAAAAGATTCATTATATTTTTTTGAAATATTAGTTTTGTCTTTAGAAGCTGGTAGAAATATAAAAACTGCAATTGAAGTAACTACTAATAATATTAATTCTGAATTATCTGATGAGTTTAAAAAAGTAGTAAAAGATGTAAATTATGGTAAGGATTTAGATGAGGCTTTGGAGGAGTTAAAGTATAGGATTCCTTCGGATACAGTTAATAATATTATTTTAAATATACGACAATCTAATATGTTTGGTAATAATATAATAGATACTGTTTATTCTCAAATAACTTATATAAGAGAAAAAAGATTACTAGAAACAAAGGCTTTTATTAGTAAGATACCAATAAAGATAAGTGTTGTTAGTGTTGTATTTTTTATTCCACTTTTGCTTTTATTGTTATTAGGGCCAATGTTAGTTAGTCTTATTTGATATAAATGTTTTTAAAGATGTATAAAAGTCATTAAATAAAATAAATATTATAACGTAAAGTTGTAGCGATTATATATATAGAATTTTGTAAGTCTACTTGAATAAGTAGGCTTTTTATTGTAAAATGATACTATAAAATAAAGGTAGGATGTAATGATGAAACTTAGAAATAAAATACTAACAATTATACTGTTTTTTGTACCAATAATGCTAATAACAAATGTAAATGCTGAAGAATACTCGAGAAAAGATATGCAAGATATGGTAACTTCTACGGCACTAAGTTATTATTATAATAATTTATTTTCAGATTATGGACAATATCTTAAAGATTCTGGTTATGGTTTTAAAAATACTAATATTGGTGGTACATATGCATGGAGAAGTTTCATTCATTCTCCGGAGGCAATTAGTCGTGCGAATAAATATTTTATAGATTGTAGTAGTTTTGCTGGTATAACTTATAAATATGGTTTAGGTTATGATTTTTCAGATTATTATCAAGGATCACGTTATAGTTATTTTAAAAATGGTAAAAAGTATGGTTATTATAATATGACTACTAGTAATATAAAGGCTTTTCCGGCAGTATTTTATACTACTAAACAAACTCAAAGTTTATATAAACAAATGTTAAATAATATGGGATTAGATAATGATGGAGCGTATTATGCAAATATTTCTAAAGATGTTGCATCTCAAAGTAAAACTAATTTTAGTGATACAACTGGGGCTTATATAAACAATAGTGAAAGCAATAAAACTCAGGCTGTATATTATTTTGAAGCAACTGGTACTACTGTTAAAGAAATACAAAATCAAATAAATGGCAAGCAAGAAAAAGTTTATAATGAAATAAAGGAAATATTACAACCAGGAGATGTATTAACTTATTCATTTAGAGTTAAAAATAGTGATGGCTCTGCAACTAGTAATAAAGGTCATGTTATGGTTTATGTTGGAAATGAAATAAATGATAATGAGCAAGGATTAATTCATTCTACTGGTTATGATTATACATATAATGAAGATGGCTCTATGAATAGTCCTGGAGATGATACTTATAGTGTTAGATATGATACTATTGATTATTTAAAAGATATAATTCTTTCTGAATCTAGTACTAGAATAGGGTATAAGGTTAGTATTCAAAGACCAATTAATCAATTTTGTAATGGTGATTCTTGTGCTTTTAAAGATGATTCTAGTTCTTTTTCTAAGACTATAGATAAAAGTTTGATTAAAAATTCGTTGGCAAGAAAGGAATTATCACGATTAAGAATTGATCATTATGCTATGATAGATAAAACTTATCAAGATAGTAATTTGAGTAATGCTTTAAGTGCTTATAATTCTGTTAATTTAAATGATTCTATAAAATATGTTATACAAATTCAAAATAAGGCTAATTATAGTTATTGTAGTAGGAGTAGTGCTTATACAAAGAGTGCTTGTGAAAAGAAAAATTATACTTGGAATTATAGTGAAAAGTCTTCAAAATATAGCTATAAAAATTTAACAATAACTAGTCAAATTCCTAGTAATACTAAGTATATAAATGGTAGTTGTAATAATAATTGTACTTATGATGAAGAAAGTAAGACTATAACTTGGAAGGTCAATGAAATAAAACCAAATTCTAAAATGGAAACAAATGTTTATAGTGCTTCTAATCCTACTTATACCTATACTTATAAAGTTATTCCTTTAAAAGAGGGGATTATTAATAATGATAAAATTAATATAATTACTGAAAATAATAATGTTCTAACTTTGGGAAATATTAAAACTTCAGTTAATCCAACATTTAATGGTGTAAACACTAAGACTGTTGAAGATAATTTAAATAAGATAAATCAATTAATTAGTTTAAATAAGATTAGTTATAAGACTAGTTCTTCAAATAGTTATAAGTATGATTTAGATTCTTTAAATGGTAAAATAAGTCTTTCAGATGATGAGTTTATAGAAATGCTGTATTATAATTCTTTTGATTTAGATTTATGGTATTTAAATATAAATAATATTGTTTCTGCTTTGTTTAATAAGACTAATATAACTGCTAAAAATGAAACAAAGGCTATTTATTATACTAAGAATCAGAATAATATTAATAGTTTAACAGGAACTTCGAAGACAATTCATGATATGTTGGTGCCAGGTATGTATGGCGGAAGATTGCTTCATGGAAATGATAATGGAGATCGTGAAAAGATGATTACTGCTAGAAATAATTCTTTTTATTCTGGAATGGGATTAAATAATTTTGAGTATGGAGATTTGATTGTTACTATTTCAAATAATATGCAAAAACTTAATATTTTTATGTATAAAGGTCAAGATAGTGCAGGTTATCCAATATTTATAGAGTTTACTAAAAATGGAATTAGCGAGTATGACAAAAATAGTACATCTGGTATGACTGGTTTTCAAAAAATGGCTGAAATATATTCTAAGGATTTGTTTTGTGTTTTAAGACCTTCTAGATTAGGAACTACTATAAATTATGATTTTAATGGTGGAAAGGGTAAGGATGCTTCATATATTGCTTTTAGTACGTATAAGAATTTGATAACTCCTACGAAGGAGCCATATAAAGTAACAATTAATTATAATAAGTATGTTTCTAGTGAGTATGGTAATGAACTTGAAAGCAAAAATACTTTTGAAGGTTGGTATAGTGATAAAGAACTTACTAGCAAAATTCAAGATAATACTAAATTAATCACAACATCAAATCATACAATTTATGCTAAATATGAAACTTCTAAGATAAAATTACCAGATATTCAAGTAGACAATTATATGATTGAAGGCTATTATAGCGATGATAATTTAACTAAAAAAGTTGGCTTACCTGGTTCAAATTATATTCCTAAGGGCAATAAAGTTTTATATGTTAAATGGACTAGTGATAAATATAAAATAACATATCATTTAGATGGTGGAATAAATAATTTAAATAATTCTAGTAGTTACAATGAAAATGAAATAAAGAAATTGTATGATCCTACTAGAGAAGGTTATACTTTTGGTGGTTGGTATATGGATGCTAATTATACTAAGAAAGTAACTGAGATATCTGGAAATAGTGATATTGATTTGTATGCTAAATGGGTTATTAAAAAGTATGATATATCTTATAATTTGAATGGTGGAGTAAATCATAAAAGTAATTTAAATTATTATAATTATAATGAAACAGTAATTTTAAATAATCCAACTAGAGAAGGTTATACTTTTGAAGGTTGGTATCTTGAAAATACATATAACACAAAGATAACAAAAATAACAATTAAACGAAATATAACTTTGTATGCTAAATGGGAAAAAATTGATATAAAAGTTAGTGTTCCTACTAATCTTAAGGCTAAAGCTTTAAATTATATTAGCATAAGATTAACTTGGAACAAACAAAGCAATGTTGATGGTTATCAAGTATACAAATATGATAAAAATAAATATACGCTTATTAAAACTACAAACATAAATAATTTAACTACAACTTATCGAAACAAACCAGGATATTATTCTTACTATAAAATAAGGGCTTATAAAGTGCAAAATGGTAAATATTATTATAGTAATTTTTCAAAAATTGTTAAGGCAAAACCATTTTTAAGCACTCCGACAAATTTAAAAGTTAAAAAACTGAATAAGACAAGTGTTAAATTAACTTGGAAGAAAACTAGTGGTGCTAAATACTATGCTTTATATAGATATAATGCAAAAACAAAAAAATATGTGTATTTAAAGTATACTAGTAATGCTTACATAACAAATAAAAAGATTAAAAAAGGAAAAATGTATTATTATAAAATAAAAGCTTATAAGATAGAAAATGGTAAGAGAGTATATAGTAGTTTTTCAAAAATGGTTAAAATCAAAATGTGAAATTATTAAATTTTAGTATTTGTAACATTTTTATAGATATTTGAGCATAAAAAAAGAAAATAGAGCAAAATTAGGTTGCTCTATTTTTCTGATTCTTTTAACATATTGGTTATTAGTATACCATAGCCTCTGTGAGGGTTATCTACTACAACATGAGTTACTGCACCAACTAGTTTATTATTTTGAATTATCGGAGAACCACTCATCCCTTGAACTATACCATTTCCTTTTGATAATAATGTACTATCTGTTACTTCAAATAGAATATTTTTAGTTTTATGATTTTTATCAATGCTT
>CAVGVM010000082.1:0-2497 GCA_963632645.1 Lachnospiraceae bacterium
TTCAAAATATCGTGGTTAGATTCCATTTACACAGAATTTTTTACACACTCAAAAAAATGAGATTTGAACTCATTTTCTTTTTGTTCTTTTAATGGCTAGTACTATAGTACTGATACCAAATATTAGGGTAGTACCAGACAAAATATAAATAAGAATTTTGGTACTATTTATTTTTTCTTTGTAGTAGTCTGTTATATCGGTATTATATTTTTGAATTGTATCTTCTTTATTGTTATAGGAGTACCAGCCTTTTTCTCCGGTATTAAGATTCATTCCATAAATTATACAGTAGTTTGAATAACTAGATATTTTGTAGCATTCTACGTCATTATTATTTATTGTTTCGTTATATTTTTCGTATTCTTTAAGTGTTTCATTTGTTTTTAATGGTAAAAATCTTATTTCACTTAGTTTTATTTCGTTGTATGGTGTGTAACTATCATTATCTTGATCATATATGTAAAGTGAAATGTTATTGTTTTCGTCTTTTAAGGCTACTAGGGTATATTTTGTAATATCGCTATATAATGCTTTTATGGTGTTATCACCAATTTTTATTTTTACTATTTTATAGCCTTCTGGTATGTCTATGGTATTATTTATATTTTTGATTAAAGTGTAATCTTGGTTATCGATTTTTATTTTTATAGCATTTTCATCAGTTATGATTACTAAAATACTGTATGTTAGATCTTCGCCTTTACTGTTTTTTACAGTAACATCTATTTTGTTTTCTCCAGAATTTAATGTTCTTTTTCCAGTTCCTTCGATGGTTGCGGCACTATTTTCGGGAGTTGCTTTTACGGTTATGCTATCGATGTCTTTATTTATTTTTAGGACATAATCGGTGTTATCTTTAGAAAATGTTGGAGATAGTTTATAACCTTCGACTTCTAAAGATGATAGATAATTACTGTCATTGCTTGATGAAGATTTGGTTGTTTTTATTGTTAAAGGGTTAACTTTTACTGATAGGTTTTCTTCTTTTTCAAAACTGGTTACTACGTATGATTTTACTGATATTTTTGTAGAACCAGATTTTAAAATTTTGAATTTATATGTTTTGGTAACTTTTTTGGTATTATTACTATTTGGTTTATCCATTGTATAGGGATTACCATTTAGAAGTTTTAGTTTTGAGTTATCATAATCTAAAGTATATTCGTAGTAGCCAATTGCTTTATTACTTTCGATATTGACGTTTATGGTTATATTATTACCTACGGCAATATTTTTTGTTGTGCTTTCTATATTAATTGTAGAATCTTGTGCATGTACTGCGATTGGGAAAAGTAATAGGGTTATAATTATAAATAAATATTTTTTCATAAAATCCTCCTTTATTTATTTAAAATTGTGGGTGAGTTGTACTATTTGTTGGCATACTTGTGTATACCGGTATTTTAAAGACATATGGTTTATTGATAAGTTTTAAATTACTATATGATTCATAGGTTGATAGACTTTCTCCGGCTGGTGCTAGGATGTTAGTCATGTATTGATGTGTGAAATTTGGAAGGGTAGATCTTGGACTTGTATTAAATTTTTGGTAATACATTGTATCTTGTCCTTGACTTATGTAGCCATTAGCAATGAAACTTGCTCCATATATAATGGCTTTTTTTCTACTGTTCCATGGTGTTCCATCGTTTTCATCAACACAACCTGCTGCGGTTTGTAATCCTCTTAGGACTGGGTTTGTACCATATGCTCCGATGTTGTAGTAGTTATACATTCCTTTTAGTGATCTAGATATTGAACTTATTTTATACCAACCAGTGGAGCAGCCTGTTCCTTTGTATTTTGTGGTAGATGATAGGGTAAATGTTTCTCCTTTTAGACCACTTGTTTTTCTTGAGTAATTAGTTCCTGCGCCATATCTTAGATTTACATCACTAGTAAATTTAGCAGTTTTATTGGTGGTATTTGTTATTGTGGCATAAGAGCTACATACATAAACGTTTTGCACTTTACAAGTTCCTGAGACAGTACCTGAAACGGAATCATATTTTGAATTTGTTCCTCCTTCTTGTTTTACTCTGCTAGCAAGGTGAACTGGACTTACGTTGTATTTTTTAGCACCTTCGATGAAATAACTAGCGTAGGTATCAGTATTTAAATATGTTCCATCAACGATACTTCTAACAGCATTTTTGGTGTGGGAATTGCTGTCGTAACTTAGTGTTTCGAAAGCAAATATGTTTTGTTCGTTTAAGTAATTACGTGGGTCTAGCATATAAGCTACGTAGGCATCTGATGCGGTTCTCCAATTTGGAACTTCTCTAACAGTGGTAGATGTTATGTAAGGTCTTTCTGATATTTGAGTGTAGTTTCTGTATGATTCTCCATTTATTGCTGCTAGGAATGAAATGTTTGTTTTTTCTGCTTTAAATACCCAGTTAGGATATTTTGAATGTAGGTATGATAGATACGGACAGTAAGAACTAGGAAAACCGTTTTTAACTAGAGTATTACAATATGAAGAGTTGGTTTTTGT
>CAVGVM010000083.1:0-2195 GCA_963632645.1 Lachnospiraceae bacterium
AAAGGATTATAAGAAGGGAAGTTTTGTAGATGAAAGGTTGTAGAACGTTTTTTAGAAGTTTAAGGGATGCTTTTAAGAGTGTTGTTAGAAATTTTAGTTTGTCTCTTGCTTCGATTACTTGTATTACGATAACTCTTATTATAATTGCTTCGGCTCTTCTTTTGTCAGAGAATGTTAAGAATTTTACTAATGAGATAGAAAAGGATGTTACGATTGTGGCTTTTCTTGATTCTGATGTTAAGGATGATACTCGTGAAAATTTTGAGACTTCTCTTAAGAAGAATCTTAATGTTGAAACTTTTGATTATAAGTCTAAGGATGAGGTAAAGGATGAAATGGCTAAGGAGAATAAGACTTTTAGTTCTGTTCTTTCTGAGTGGGATGATGCTAGTAATCCTCTTAAAGATACTTATACTATAAAGGTTCGTGATGTTAAGAGTATTGGTAAGACTGCTAAGGAGATTGAGGGTACTGATGGGGTTAATTCTGTTCAGTATGGTGAAGGTCTTGTTGAGAAGTTAGTTGGAGTATTTGATGCTATTGAAAAGATTACTTATGTTGCTGCTCTTGCTCTTATAATTGTTACTGTTTTCTTGATAATTAATACTATTAAACTTACTATTTTTTCTAGAAAACGTGAAATTGGTATTATGAGACTTGTTGGGGCTTCTAATAGCAGAATAAAACTTCCTTTTGTTATTGAGGGTATTATTCTTGGTATGATTGGTTCTATTATTCCTATTCTTGTTGTTGTATTTGGTTATACTGGTTTGTATGATTATTTTGGAGGAGTGTTATTTTCTCCGGTTATAAAACTTGTTAGTCCTACACCATTTGTTGTTAATACTTCACTAATTATACTAGTTATTGGTATGGTTGTTGGTATGATTGGTAGTGCTAGGGCTGTAAGGAGGTATATTAAGGTATAATGAAAAAATATAGGGTTTTGTTTGCTGTTTTTATATCATTTTTGTTGGTTCCTATTTGTGTAAGTGCTGAGACTATTGCGGATTTTAGAGCGGAAATTAAAGATATTGAAGCTCAGAAGGCAGAAAGTGAAAGTAAGAGCGCTTCGGTTCAAAAGAAGATTGATGAGGCTAATGCAAGAATTGATGAGATTACTAGACAAATTGTTCAAGCAAGGAAGGATCAAGAGAGTACACAAAAGGAAATTAATGATCTTAATGCTAAGATTGATGATAAGAAGGAAGAGATTAAGGATTTAGTGGCTTTTTATCAAATTTCTGAGAATGATAATTTTTATCTTAAGTTTATATTTGGTGCAGATAGTTTTGAAGATTTTATTTATAGATTTTCTGTTGCTGAACAACTTACTGATGCTAATGATAAGTTAGTTGATGAGATGAATGGTTTGATTAAGGAAAATAAGAAGAAGGCTAAGGAACTTAAGTCTCAAGAAAAGAAGCTTGATAGTCTTAATGCAGAGATTACTAAGGAAATAGCTAAACTTGGTAATAAGAGAGATTCTTATATTAAAGAAGGTGCTACTTATGATGAACAAATAGCTTCTTTGGAGAAACAAATAGCATTTTATAAGAAAGCTGGTTGTGGTGAGAATGATAATGTCTTTACTTGTGGTGTTAAGTCTAGTGTACCAAGTTCTAGTGGCTTTGTTATTCCGACTGGTTCTGGTTTTATTGAAGATGATGAGAGTGAATGGGGCTACAGTCCTATGAGAGGTAGACTTCATGCTGGTATTGATGTAAGCGGTGTATCTTTGAATTCTCCAGTTTATGCTGTTGCTAGTGGAGTTGTTTCCGATGTTACTTGGTGGACTTATGGTGGTAATGTTGTTATGATTAGACATGTTGTTAATGGAAATAATTATACTTCTATTTATTTACATCTTAATTCTACTTCAGTTAGTATTGGTCAGGTTGTTAATCGTGGTCAACAAATTGGTGGAGCAGGTGGCTCTGGTGGTTACCCTGTACATCTTCATTTGGAAATGATGTATGGTCATGGTGGTTATAGTATGTCTAGTACTTTTAATCCTCGTAGTGTTATTAATTTTCCAAGTCAAGGTGTTTGGTGGTAAAATTTGTAAAATCTATTGACTGAAAACACTTTTTGTGTTATTCTCTAGTTGTGAGACACGAAAGTGTTTTTCTTTTGAAAAAATATATAATTAGAGGTGGGTTATGAAATCTGAAAATGCTAAGAAAAGCAGTGTT
>CAVGVM010000084.1:0-2580 GCA_963632645.1 Lachnospiraceae bacterium
GACTAGGGATAATTTTGTTTCTAAACTTGTTAATATAACTAATAAATATAATAAAGTTAATGAAGAGTTTTTTATGGAACTTGAGGAGATTTTGATTATGGCTGATCTTGGTGTTAATACAGTTATGAAATTTATGGATAGACTTAGAGATAGGGTGCGTCATGAACATATTGAGGATCCTGCTTTGCTTAGAGAAATTATTGTAGATGAGTTATTTATTATTTATGTAAATAATGAGGTTATTGTAAATAAGATTAATTATGCTAAGGAAGGACCTACTGTTATTTTATTTGTTGGTGTTAATGGTGTTGGTAAAACTACTTCTATTGCAAAGATTGCTACTAAGGAGATAAGTAAAGGTAAGAAAGTGTTAATGGTTGGTGCTGATACTTTTAGAGTGGGTGCTGTTAAACAACTTAAGGAATGGGCTGATAGAACTGGTGCTTCTTTTGTAGGAGATGAATCTATGAAGGATCCGGCTTCTGTTGTATATGATGGTCTTAAAAAGGCTAAAGAAGAAGATTTTGATGTTGTGTTAATAGATACGGCTGGTCGTCTTCAAAATAAGGTTAATTTGATGAAAGAACTTGAAAAGATTAATAAGATAATAACTAATTTTATTCCAGATGCTCCACATGAGACTTTACTTGTTATTGATGCTACAACTGGTCAAAATGGTATTAGTCAGGCTAAGACTTTTAAAGAGGTTACTAATATTACTGGTATAGTTCTTACTAAACTTGATGGTACTGCTAAGGGAGGTATTGTTCTTGCTATAAAAGATGAGGTAGATATTCCTGTTAAGTATGTAGGACTTGGTGAGAGAGCTGAGGATCTTAGTGTGTTTGATATTGAAAACTATATATATGGTTTGTTTAAGGATATGATATAATGAATGATACTGTTTATTTGACTATTTTATTTGATTATTATGAGTCTCTTTTAAGTGATAGAGATAGGAGTTGTTTTAGGGATTATTATTTTTCTAATTTGTCTTTATCTGAGATTGCTCTTGCTAGTGGTGTTTCTAGAAATGCTGTTCATAAGAGACTTAAGAAGATATGTGATGAACTTTATTTATATGAGAGTAAACTTGGTTTGTATGAAAAGGAAAAGAAGATTATGGGTCTTGTTCGTGATGATGCTTTAAGGGAAAAGATAAAGGAGATTCTTTAAGTTTTAATAGTTGGTTTTTTGCCTTCTATTTTTTTGTTATGATTTGCTTTTTTTAAAATTGTTGACTTATGTAGTTTGTTTTTATATACTTAGAATGTAAAATAGAAAGGAGAATATATTGTGAAAAGAAAGATTATGACAATGGTTTTGGCTATTAGTTTGTTTGTTCCTATTTCTTATGTAAGTGCTAGTGATAATGCTTATAGTTTTGATGATGTTAGTACGAATGAACTTTTGGATGATAAGGATTATAAGAGTGATGAACTTATTGTAGTTTTTGATGATAATTTATCTAATAAAACCATTAATAATGTTGTTAAGGATGAGAATGCTACTGTTAAGAATATTAAGAGACTTGATGATGATTCTAAGAGTGTTAGGGTTAAGATTTCTGATGATATGGAAACTGCTATTGATAGTTTTAGAGATAATCCTAGGGTTTCTTATGTACAACCTAATTATAAGTATAGGGTAAATTCTGATGCTAGTGTTTATAGTGATCCTAATTATCAATATCATATTGATCTTATTAAGGCTAAAGAGGCTTGGAATTTAGTAGAGTCTAAGGGTAATACTACTAAGGTTTCTGTTATTGATACTGGTGTTGATGTTAAACATGAGGATTTACAAAAGAATTTAGTTTCTAATAGTAGTTATACTCAGACTGTTGGGGGACTTAAGAAGCAAACTGTGTATGATTCTGATTATCATGGTACACATGTTACTGGAATAATTGGTGCGACTTATGGAAATGGTATTGGTGTTTCTGGTGTTGCTTCAGGTAATGATAATAATTTAGCTAAGATTATGGTAGTTGGAGCAAGTTATAATGGAGAAGATCTTTATACTTCAGATATTATTGATGCTATTAATTATTCTAAGGATAATGGGGCTAAGGTTATTAATATGAGTTTTGGTGGTGCTGGTAGAGATAGAGCAATGGAGGCTGTTATTCGTGATGCTTATGATAGTGGTATTGTTCTTGTTGCAGCATCTGGTAATGATGAATCTAATGAGTTTAGTTCACCAAGTGATTTTAAAGAGGTAATAAGTGTTAATGCTTCTAATAAGTATAATAAACCTGTTTATTGGTCTGATTATGGTATTAGTAAAGATATTAGTGCACCTGGTTATAATATACTTAGTACTACTCCTGGAAATACTTATAATTTACTTAGTGGTACTTCTATGGCTTCACCAGTTGTTGCTGGGGTAGTAGCTTTAATGCTTGATGCTAATCCTAGTTTAACTCCTGCTGAGGTATATAATATACTTTGTGCTAGTACTGGTCAAAGTGATTTTGATGAAATGCTTGGTTATGGTGTTGTAAATGCTAAGGAAGCTGTTTCTGCTTCTATAGATGCTAGTTCTTCAGTTGATGTAGATTCTGTATCTATAAAGGAT
>CAVGVM010000085.1:0-2996 GCA_963632645.1 Lachnospiraceae bacterium
ACTATTGCAGATGATGAAACATAATTCATATTTATTCCTCCTTTTTAACTTTCTAAAATATTTTATGGAATTAGTGGAAATTTTGTGAATATATCTACCTAAATATTGTAAAGTTTTGAGTTTTTTGTTATGATGTATATGTAGTCTTGAAAGGAGAAAGATGATGAAAAACATAGGAAAATTATGTATTCTTGCAACTTTTATGATAGCAGTTGTAGGATGTGGAGCCATTCCCACTTTAAAAAATGGTGAACAAATGGTAGCGTCTTTAGATAAAGGAGGAGTTTCTGCGGATGGTTTATATTCTAAATTAAAGGATAAGTATGGAGCTCAAGAATTTGTTGATTTACTTGATACTGAGATTTTAAATAATAAGTATAAAGAAGATGACGCTGAAAAAGAATATTTAAAGGATCAAGTTAAGGAACTTAAGTCTTCTGCTAAACAAAATAATATATCTTATGATGAGTTATTATCTTATTATGGTTATGATAATGATGATGATGTTAAGGATTATTTTAGATTAACTTATAGAAGAGATAAGGCTGTTAATGAGTATGTTTCTAATGAACTTACTAATAGTGAAATGAAGAAATATTATAATGATGAAGTATATGGAGATATTAAGGCTAAACATATTTTAATTGCTCCAGATACTAGTGATGATATGACTACTGAAGAAAAAGAAAATGCTGAGAAAGAAGCTAAGAAACAAGCTGAAGATATTATTAAGAAACTTGACGATGGTGAAGATTTTGATAAGTTAGCTAAGAAGTATTCAGATGATTCTGCTACTGCTAAGAAAGGTGGAGATTTAGGTTGGATTTCTACTGGTGATATGGTTGATGAGTTTAATGATGCTGCATTTAAGTTAAAGAAAGGTAAATATACTTCTAGTCCTGTTAAAACAACTTATGGTTATCATATAATTTATAAGGTTGATGAAAAAGATAAGCCTGAATTTGATGATGCTAAGAGTGAAATTAAGGAAAATTTAGTTAAACAAAAATTAGAAGATGATCCTACTTTATATTATAATGCTTTAGATAGTATTAGAAAGGATGCAGGATTAAAGTTTGAAGATAAGGAACTTAAAAAAGCTTATAATAATTATATGAATAATTTAAAGAAACAAGCTAGTTCTAGCAATAGTAGTTCTTCTAGTGATTCTGAATAATATTAAGACTTGGTTTAAATTTGACCAAGTTTTTTTCTATGTAAAAAGGTATAAGATTTGCTCTTACACCTTTTTATTATTCTAGATTAAATTTTTGTTTGTCGTATTCGTAGTTGTGTAATAGTTGTTCTTCTGTTAATTCATTGTTGTAGACTCTTATGGAGTATATTTTTCCTTTGAAATAGTAGGTTTGGCCTCCGACATATATTGCAGGATTTGGGGTTCTAGCATCAAAGTCAAAGTTTAGGTTTTTTTGAAGTAAATTATTTTTATAGAGTTTATATGTTCTATCATTTCTGGTACTTGTATAACTTAATATTTTTCCTACATCACTTGTAGTATAGTCCATTCTGGTTGTTGAATATGTTGAAGAGGCATTTCCAAAGTCGTATCCTATTTGGTATGTGTTACTTATCCAAAGGGAACCATATTGTTGGACTGAGGTTCCATTATTTACTGTGTTAAAGATCATTTGATATGAGGCATCTCTTTTTTCTGGTTTTAATACTACTTCGATTGTGTGTTTATTTGTTATGTTAAAGTTTGCTCCACTTGATTTGTAAGCATAATCATTACTTCCGTCAAAAGATAGATTATCTACTCCCCAGGTTGGACCACTTAGGGTTAATTCGTTGTGGGCTAGTGCTAAGTCTTTCCAGGTTGTGGTGGTGTTATTTCTTGTTGTACCATTATTGGCATAACCATCTAGCCAAACGTATATATTCTTTCTTGTGTAACCATTTATATGATTTGTGTAGGCGTTGTATCTTGCTCCATTACTGGTTTCGTACCATAGTTCATCTTCTGATAAGTTTGTCCAGGTTGTATTGTCTTCAGAAACTTGAAAATTATTGGCAGCATAGATTCTTTGATCGCCGAAATAGTTCCAAAGGGCTACTTCGTCTAGGTCGTAGGTTGCTCCTAGGTCTATTGTTACGCATTGGTTGGTTGAGGCTGATGTTGGAGTTGCATAATTTGAGTAAGTTATATCACCATCGGTTATTCTTGAATATGGGTATGAACTATTTTGAGTTGTGGTACCTGTTACTGTTTTTCCTTTGGCTATATTTACACCATCTTTTATTGCCTCGATTTCTGTCCAATGATTGTAATTATTAGAACTACTATAACTTATACAGTCTTTTATGTATCTAACATTATTTAGTTTGGTATTTCTTCTTTTTGGTTTAACATCGACGAATGATATTTTGGCATAACCGTCTCCAGAGTTTTGTCCTTCAATCATGTCTCCTCCGATGAAATATTTACCACTGTAATGTAGAGTTTGGTTTGTATGAGTAATTGTTGTATTATTTTCTACAGAATTTACTCCGGCATAACCAGATATATATGATGAGCCTCCGGAGGATGCCCATGAACCACTTGATAATCCAGATGAGCCTGATGCTCCATAGTAGCCTGAACCTCCACCGGAACCTCCTCCACTTGATGTTCCTGAAGCACTTGCTCCTCCTGCTCCACCTTTTCCAAAGGAACCAGCATCTCCGGTTGATTGACCAGCACTATATTTTGTTGGGGCGGCTCCTCCGCTTATTTGTGTTCCAGGATTGCTTAGATATTGTTGGTATGTTGCAAATAGTGTTTTAGTTCCATAAAGTGTTCCTCCATACCCCAATGTATAGTTACTACCTGGTTCTCCATAGCCTCCGCCTCCTGCTACCATTATTCTAGAAATTAAGGATTTGGTATCGTCCCAGGAACCTCCGACTAATCTGACATCTGTTGCACTTCCTCCTGTTCCTCCACATTTACCTGTTGCAGCTGGTTTTGCTATTCCTCCACCATTAAATTCATAACC
>CAVGVM010000086.1:0-3687 GCA_963632645.1 Lachnospiraceae bacterium
AACACTTGTAAAATGACCAATCATAAGATTTAATACTAAAAAAGTATAAGAAACATAAATATTCTCTTATACCAAATTAAGTTTTTCAAATACAAAACATATTTCAAATGTTACAAAGTAATAAAATTCAATAAATTTACTTTTTTTCGTAATATGGTCTTATTAATTTATCTCCACAATAAAGCTTTGAGAATATTTTTTTTACAATTCTAGTATTTTCTAGTTCATCTAGTGAAAATTCTGGTTTGTCTGGTATGGAAATTTTTATAAAGAATAGTTTTAATTCTTCTTCACGTAAGGGATATCTTTTTTGATAGATACTAAATAAATTATCGAAGTTATTATCTGATGAATATTTGTCGTATAAAGTAAGTAAATCGTCAATGGGACTTGAGGTTTTGGAATGACTCCAGCTGATTAGATATGGGCTAGTGTTTCTTAAAATATGAGAAATATCTAGATTATTATGTACTAATGCTACTCTTTGTTTGGGACTGTTTTTGATTAATTCGTACCAGTTATCTAGTTCTTCTCTACAAAATGAAAGAGCACTATAAATTTTAGAAATGTTATATACGAGTAGATAATGTGAGGGAGACATATATATTTCATTATCAATTAGATCGTTAAGTTCTAGATAATAATTATTTAAGTATTCAATTTTTTGTGCTAGTTCTTCGTAAATTTCCTTATAATCATCTAAATCTACATTTTCATAACGAGTTGTTTTAGTATGTAAAAGACTTGTTAAGTTTACAAGTTCTTCTAATTTTTCTTCTTTTGAAACATTTAAATCTTTTATGTAATTAAATACATCATAATTACCAATAGAGGTATGTTCTGGAAAATAGTTAAATCCCCTAGATAATAAATATTCAAATTTTTTATCTAATTCCTTGTCTCTATTCTTTAAGATATACTTATTAGAATCGGTTTCAACCAAATAAGAACTGTTTAGTTTACTAATTTTTTTTGGAATTATTTTATTTTGTTTTAATAATTTATAATTAATCATTTGAACTAGGTATTACAATTTTAGATCCTGGTATAATATCTTCTAGATTATTGTAATTTGATAATTCTTCTTTTGTAATACTATATTTTTCTAAAATACTTTCAATGGTATCCTCTTCTTTATATATATAAACTTTGTAAGTTATATATGTATCATCTTGATTTTTAGCACTTTCTTTTACTTTATCAAAGTTAGAGGCATTTCTCGGTTTATCTATTTCTTTTATTTCTTCGAATTCTTCTTCTAAAGGCAGTTTTATCTTATTAGATATATCATCATTTGTAGATAAAAATTCTTCACTATCCTCGTCAGCAGTTAAAATTTCAACTTCGTTTGTTTCGTGTTCTTCTTTTATTTCTTTTCTTTCAAGATTACTAATGACTACTGTTATATTTACTCTTAATACTTCATCATTAATAATTTCATAATAAAAATCATCTATATCTATTACAGCATCATATGTGTCATACTCACTACTTATAGCTATTTCACATGGTATTTTGTAACTATAAGATTCTTCTTCAATTGAACCTTCAAGCATTTTGTAGTTTCCGCTTATGTAAAAATTACCAACAATCAAATCTTCACCCTTAAGAGTTAAATCATTATCAAGAGATATAGCAGTAAGTTCCCCAATTTTAGTTTTAAAAGTTATGTCCTTTTTAAAAGGTATAGTTTGTTTCATTATATTCCTCCTTACAATTAATTATATTGTTAAAAATTTATATTAGAACAAAAGAAAAAATAATATTAAACACATCCCATTATTAACAAAAGTATTAAACTTTTGTTATAAGAAAACTATTACTAGAACTCATATTTAAAAAAAATTATTTACATACTCATACTTACTTTATATTTCTTTCTTAACTCATTATTTATCATAGTATCAAACATCATATCAGATATTATTGGTATCTGATATCCCTTTATATATTTTTTTTACATAAGCATTTTTCTTACTTGTTTTTCTATCTAACATTGCTATTTTATTCATAGAATCCCTCTTAAAATATTCCCTAATTAATTCATTTATTCCACTATAAACTCAAGTAAAATCGCATATTTTCATATTTAAATACAAAAAACTATAAGAAAAAACTAATTTCTCTTATAGCATTTTTTAAGTTTTACAATACTTTTCTATATCAAATATCACAAAGCAACAAAATTTTATTTTTTTAAACTTTTAACAACAATAACCTAATCCTTTAAATTACCAATTGATACTACATATATTCCATCTTCTCTTTTGTACGAATAATCAGCCCCAGTTAAAACCATTAAGAATGATGGAGCACCATATTTATCAGTATCAATTTTATCCTTAAACTTAACTAGATTAGAAACAGCATCTGGTATTTCACCAGCACCTAATTTAATTTCTATTGCTCCCCATTTACCATCTGCAGTTTCTAAAATACAATCAACTTCGAAATCATTCTTATCTCTATAATAAGATAATCTAGCAGAGGCAGCATCAGCATATATTTTTAAATCTCTCATACACATATTTTCAAATATGAATCCTGTAAAATTTAAATCTTTGATTAAATCCTCTCTTTTTAAATTTAATATAGCAATAACAAGAGAAGGATCAACAAGTTCTAATTTTGGAGACACTCGTAAAGGTGTTTTAGATCTTAAATTTAAATTGGTCGCAGGAATATATTCTAGTATATAAAGTTTTTCTAATGCATTTAGATAATCATCTAAAGTTGGACGCGAAATTTCATTAGTAAATTCTGATTTGACGTCCTCCAAAATTGTTGATTTACTTGCATTAGTTGATATATTCCTAGAGATGCTTTTTAAAACTGCATTCATTTTTGATGAATTTCTTACTATACCATCTACTGTTTTTATTTCCTCATTTAATAGACTTTGAACATAATCTTTTGGTATTTTATATTTATTATTTCCATCTATATTTAATGACTCTGGCCAACCACCTCTTATCATAGCACTAATTAAATTATCAAAATCCAACGTGGAAACTCCAGAAATATCTTTTCCATTTATAATATCATTTAAAGAAACTAACCCATTAGATTCCCCAGATTCATATAAAGACATAGGTCTCATCAATAACTTAGAGATTCTTCCAGTTCCACTATGCATAACACTATCTTCCATTGGTCTTGTAGAACCAGTTAAAATATATTGTCCTTTTAATCCAGTATGATCAACATCCATTCTTATTGAATCCCATACAACTGGATACATTTGCCATTCATCAAATAGTCTTGGTTTTTCACCTTCTAAAAATAAAGAAGGTTTAGTTTGATTCATCTTATCATATTGCATCTTCTTATCAGGATCTTGAAATTCAATATAGCTTTTAGCAAATTGTCTAGCAGTAGTAGATTTACCACTCCATTTACAGCCCTCAATTAAAACTGCTCCCATATATTCAAGCTTATTCTGTAAAACATTATCAACTATTCTAGGTATATACTTTTTCATTATATCCTCCTCCTATAAACACATTATACTATATATATTATATTTTGTGAATATTATTTTACATTTTGGCTCATTTTTATTTTACATTTTGGCTATATTATATTTTATAAAAACTATAATAAAATTCCATTATTTTAAAGTATTTAACAACAATATCTTATTATCTATATTACATTTAAAATAATAGCTATTAGAATGTTTAATAT
>CAVGVM010000087.1:0-5686 GCA_963632645.1 Lachnospiraceae bacterium
GTTTGGTTATTTTCTTGAAATGCTTGGTTATTTATTATATAATTTTATTAGTATTATGATAGAAAAGAGGAGATAGTGTGATTAATGTTAAGAGTGAGATAAAACCACTTAAGAAGGTGTTACTTCATAGACCGGGTAGGGAGCTTCTTAATTTGACTCCGGATACTTTGGAAAAGTTATTGTTTGACGATATTCCTTATCTTACAGTAGCACAGGAGGAACATGACCAATTTGCTAGAATTCTTAAGGATAATGGTGTTGAGGTTGTGTATTTGGAGGATTTAATGACTGAGACTTTGGATTTAAATCCTGATGTTAGAGATAGTTTTATTAAGCAGTTTATATATGAGGCTGGGGTTAGGACTCCTAAATATCGTAGTTTAGTTTATGAGTTTTTGTCTTCGATTGAGTCTAATAGAAAACTTGTTCTTAAAACTATGGAAGGTATTAATATTAAAGAGATAGTTCTTGAGAAGGCTAAGAGGGGTAAATCTCTTGTTGATATGATTGTACCTGATTCTCAGTTTATAGTGGATCCTATGCCAAATCTATATTTTACTAGAGATAATTTTGCTTCGATTGGTAATGGTATTACTTTAAATCGGATGTATTCTGAGACTAGAAATCGTGAGACTATATATGCTGAGTATATATTTAATTATCATCCTGATTATAAGGATGTTCCTAAGTATTTTGATAGATATAATGAGTATAATATTGAAGGTGGGGATGTTCTTAATTTAAGTGATAAGGTGTTAGGTATTGGTATTTCTCAAAGGACTAGTGCTAATGCTATTGAGATACTTGCTAGGAATATTTTTAATGATCCTGATACTATTATTGAGACTATTTTGGCTTTTAATATTCCAGAGAGTCGTGCTTTTATGCATTTAGATACTGTATTTACACAAATTGATTATGATAAATTTACTTATCATCCTGGGATTATGTCTTCACTTAAGGTTTTTGAAATTAAGAAAGGTGAAAAGGAAGATGAGATTAATGTTAAGTCTAGGAGTGGTTCTTTAGAAAAGATACTTGAGGATTATTTAGGTAGAGATATTATTTTAATACCATGTGCTGGTGGTGATATGGTTTCTGCTGAGAGGGAACAATGGAATGATGGTTCTAATACTTTGGCTATTGCTCCAGGTGTGGTTGTTGTTTATGATAGAAATAGTGTCACTAATGAGGTTCTTAGAAGATTTGGTATTAAGGTAATTGAAATGAGAAGTGCAGAATTATCACGTGGTAGAGGTGGTCCGCGTTGTATGAGTATGCCACTTATAAGGGAGGATTAATATGGATTTAAAAGGAAGAGATTTTTTGAAGGTACTTGACTATTCTTCGGAAGAACTTAAGTATTTGATTGGACTTGCTATTAGTTTTAAGGAAAAGAAGAAAAATGGTGAGTTACATAAGTATTTAAAGGGAAAGAATGTTGCTCTTATTTTTGAGAAGGATTCTACTAGAACTAGATGTGCTTTTGAGGTTGCTGCTAGTGATTTAGGAATGGGTAGTACTTATTTAGGCCCAACTGGTTCACAAATGGGAAAGAAGGAAACTATTGAAGATACTGCAAGGGTATTATCTAGAATGTATGATGGTATTGAGTATCGTGGTTTTGGTCAAGATATTGTTGAGAATCTTGCTAAATATAGTGATGTTCCTGTTTGGAATGGTCTTACTAATGAGTTTCATCCTACACAAGTGTTAGCAGATTTTATGACTATGTATGAGCATTTTGGACATTTAGAAGGACTTAGTTTGGTATATTTTGGTGATGCTAGGTATAATATGGGAAATTCTCTTATGATTATGAGTGCTAAGATGGGTGTTAATTTTACTTGTTGTGCTCCGAAGAGTCTGTGGCCTAGTGAAGATTTGATTAAGCAAGCTAGAGTAATTGCGGATGAAAATGATTCTGCTATATTTTTAACTGATGATCCTAAGGAGGGTGCAACTGGTAAGGATGTTGTGTATACTGATGTATGGGTTTCTATGGGTGAAGATGACAAGGTTTGGAAGGAAAGAATTAAGATGTTAAAACCTTTTAGGGTAACTACTGAACTTATGGATCTTACTAATGAAAATTCAATATTTATGCATTGTTTACCTTCTTTTCATAATAATAAGACTAGAATTGGTAAGGAAATTGAGGATAAGTATGGTATTTCCGAAATGGAAGTTACTGATGAGGTGTTTGAATCTTCTAAATCTAAGGTTTTTGATGAGGCTGAGAATAGGATGCATACAATAAAAGCTGTTATGTATGCGACTTTAAAATGAGTAGGAAGGTAGTAATTGCTCTAGGAGGAAATGCTCTTGGTAAGACTAATGATGAACAGATTAATTTAGTTAAAAATACTTCTTGTAAGATAGTTGATATTATTGAGAAGGGGTATGATGTTGTTGTTACTCATGGAAATGGTCCACAGGTTGGGATGATATCTTCTAGTTTGGAGGATGTTTCTATGCCTTTTCCGGAATGTGGAGCAATGAGTACTGGTTATATTGGGTATCATCTTAGTCAAGCAATTGATAATGAGTTAAGAAGAAGGAAAATTTCTAAGACTTGTGTTTCTGTTGTTACGCAGGTTGTGGTTGATAAAGATGATTCTGCTTTTGATAATCCTACTAAACCTATTGGTGGTTTTTATTCTAAAGAGGATGCATCTTTGCTTAGTGAAAGTAAGGGTTATGTGATGAAGGAGGATGCTGGTCGTGGTTATAGACGAGTTGTTGCTTCTCCTTATCCTAAGGAAATAGTTGAACTTGATGTTATTAATGATCTTTCTTGTAGTAATGTTGTTATTGCTTGTGGGGGAGGAGGTATTCCTGTTATATCTGATAATGGGGCTCTTTCTGGAATAGATGCAGTTATTGATAAGGATTTAACTAGTGCATTACTTGCTAAGAGTATTAATGCGGATGTGTTACTTATTTTAACTGCGATAGATAAGGTTTGTATAAACTTTAATAAGCCTAATCAAAAGGAACTTGATGATATTTCTTTGGATGAAGCGTATTCTTATATTGAAACTGGTGAGTTTGCTGATGGTAGTATGCTTCCTAAAGTAAAGGCTTGTTTAGAGTTTGTTAAAAATACAAATAAAAAAGCTATCATTACTTCTCTTGAAAATGCAGTCGATGGACTTGATGGCAAATCAGGAACATTAATTTGTTCTAGTAAGGAGGAAAAAGAAAATGGCAGATAAGAAAAAAACTGCTAGAAAAAAGAATTTTAAATTTGGAATTTCAGCATTTTCCATTATTTTTATTCTTATTATTTTACTTGGCGTTTTAACACATTTTTTACCAACTGCTCAGTTTGTTGGTGATACTATTGTTGATGGAAGTGGGGTTGTTAAAGCAACTCTTGCAAATATTCTTATGTCTCCGGTAAAGGGTTTTGCTGATGCTATTGATGTTTGTGTATTTGTATTCATCTTGGGTGGTTTCTTAAATATAGTAACGAAGACTGGAGCTTTGGAAACTGGGGTTAAGGTTTTAATTAAAAAACTTAAAGGAAAAGAACTAATACTTATTCCAATACTTATGTTTATTTTCTCTATTGGAGGTACAACATATGGAATGCTTGAGGAAACAGTAGGATTTTATGCATTACTTGCTGCGACTATGGTGGCCGCAGGTATGGATACGATAGTTGCTTCTGCTGTGGTACTTCTTGGTGCTGGATGTGGTGTTTTAGGTTCTACTATAAATCCATTTGCTAATGGTGCTGCTATTGATGCTTTACCTAATACTGTAAGTGTTGATCATGGTATTATTATTTTAATAGGTATTGCTTTATGGTTAGTATCACTTGCTATATCAATATTTTTTGTAATGATATATGCTGGAAAAGTAAAGAAGGATAAAGGTTCTACTTTTTTATCATTACAAGAGCAAAAAGTAATGGAGAAAAAATATGGTTCTGAGGATCAAAAACAAATAAATGATGCAAAGCTTACTGGAAAACAAAAACTAACTTTGATATTATTTGGATTTACTTTTTTGATTATGATAATTGGGTTTATTCCTTATACTGCAGATGTTAAGTGGTTATCGTTTTCATCATTTTTAACTGGTGAAGTTCTTGGTAATTGGTATTTTGCAGAGGCTTCTGTATGGTTCCTTATTATGGCTATAGTAATTGGTATTGTAAATAGACAAAAGGAATCTGAAGTTGTAAGTAATTTTGTTAGTGGTGCTTCTGATATGATGAGTGTTGTGCTTATTATAGCAGTTGCTCGTGGTGCTACTTATTTAATGGGGGTTACTCATTTAGATAATTATATTATATATAATGCTGCAGAGGCTCTTAAGAATATGCCTGTTTTACTTTTTACACCACTTAATTATTTGCTTCATATAGTTTTATCAGTACTTGTTCCATCATCTTCTGGTCTTGCAGCACTTTCATCTCCAATTATGGGTTCTATTGCTAATCAAATTGGTTATAGTGTTGAAGGTACTATTATGACTATGGTGGCTGCTAATGGACTTGTTAATTTAATAACTCCGACTTGTGGTGCTATTATGGGGGGACTTGCTCTTGCTGGTGTTGAATATGAAACATGGTTTAAGTGGTCTCTAAAAATAATTGGTTGCATTGCTATTGCGTCACTTGTTATTCTTATGTTGGCAATGATAATTTTTTAAATATAAAATGTAAACTATCAGATTTTCTGGTAGTTTTTATGTACTTTTTCCTTATACAAAGTTTATGTTTTTGAATAGTATAAATTAGATAGGAGGATTTATAATGTTTGAAAATATGAGTAATAGTCCATTTATGATGCCTAATCAAGAGGGGTTTATTGATATTGATAATAATCAAGGAAATATTGATATTGATTTAAATCAAAGTCAAACTAGTAATATTAATAATGGTCCTATGATGGGTATGACTTCTCAACCTATAATTGAACCTATGAGAGAAAGAGTTGTTAATAGAACAATTGAACATGTTGTACCACAAGAGTGATAATTTATGATAGACCGAATATAAAGGACAAATAAGTACACAAACGAAAGGCATTTTGTCTTTTTATGTGGTATAATAATTACAGAGGTTGATATCATGAGTCAGTTAGAAAAGCAATTTCAATTAATTATTAATAAAATGAATGATATAGAATATGGATTTGCTGATGAAAATGAAAATATTTATCCTGATGATGAAAAAAACTGGGATAATAATTTTCAATCAAAATATTTTTTACAATCACCTGAAACTTTAATAAAAACAAAATATGGGGTTTGCTGGGATCAGGTTGAATTAGAAAGATATTATTTAGAAGTAAATAATATAAAATGTAATTCTTATTTTATAATTAATTATGATGGGAAAATATTTCCTACACACACATTTGTAATAGTTAATGATGAGCCTAATTATTATTGGTTAGAACATTCATGGGAACCATATCGTGGAATACACAAATACAATAGTTTAAATGATGTGTTGTTATGTATTAAAAACAACTTTAATGATATGATTAAAAGTAAATATAATATTACTAATGGTGATACAATTATTTATGAATATAAAAAACCTAATTATAACATAAAAACACAAGATTTTTTTAAACATTGTGAATCTGGTAATAAAGTAAATTTAGAATGTGATTATAAATTAAAGAATACTTCTATAAAAGATATAGAAAGAATAAAAAAATAT